>DATMZR010000036.1 GCA_035573435.1 Solirubrobacterales bacterium | reverse complement strand
GCTTTCGATCGACGTTCGCCTGCTCTGGCTTCACGCCTTCGTGTTCTGGCTCGAGAACGAGCCGGTCCTGGACCAGAAGAGCCAGGAGGAGATCGAGGCTGCGCTGGGGCGGCTGTCGCCACCGGAGGACGCGGGCTGAACTGCCCTACGGCCCAGGCGCGAGCCAGGTCATCGAGAACTCGGGGCTGGTCTCCTGGAATTTGATCACTGCCAGTGGGTTGTTGCTTGCCTGGCGCGCCCTCACTTCCACATAGTCGCCCTGCTGCAGGAGCGCCTGGTGTGAGACATCCTGATCGGTCGGTCTCCCGTCGATCGCGGGCTGTGTTTGCGAGGCGATAAAGGTAGCGCCATTCTTTTTGAGCCCCACGAAGCGGGAGCCGTCCGGATCGGAGGACCACGTGACGCTGGCGCTCACGTCATAGACCCCCGTCACAGGCGCCGTGAGTCGCGCGTTGTTCGTGGTTGTGTGCATGTCCGCGGTGTCGTAGCGCTCGGAGTCGAAGGGAAGGCTCTCGCCAATGCGGTCGCGCGTCGATTCGTCAGCGGAGTTGGTGACCCGAGCGGCGGGGATCGCGCTCGATTGCTCCGAGGTTCCCAGTGAGCCGTCGATGATCTCGTCGGTTCCCACGGCATCGGCCGCGACCTCGCTTGTACCGACGGAATCGGGGCCCAGATCTGCCGCCCCAAGACCGCCGTCCTTGAGGCTGTCATCGCGCACATCGGCGCTCGACACCCCGTCGGTGTCGCTGATGTCCTGCGTCCTCACCTCGCCGTTGACGATGTCGTCCGAAAACACGGTGTTGGTGCCGTGGAGGGCGACCGCAGTGCCCCCGCCCAGCAAGAGAAACAGGCACAGCGTCGAGATGACGTTGGCGTAGGTCAGGTGCTGGCGGATTCGGCCCATGGCTCCTCCTCCTAGTCGAGACTAGTAACGACCCTATAGAGGGTCAGTCGCGGCGTCCAGTCGGAACCGTGCGGCTCGGTGTCAGCCCCCCGATAGGCCGGCCGCCGCCAGGGCCTCGCTCCGGTCGCTGAAGACCTTGAATCGATACGGGATTTCGTCCCGCAGCCAGAAGACGTGACCGACGCGCTCGTCGATTTCGATCCCGCTTGCGCGCCCGGTTGCAGTCGTGTGAATGATCGCCACTACTGCGTCACCCCCATCGAGCAGGTCTTCGACCTCAACCTGGAAGTCGGCCCAGAGCTCGAAGGTGCGCTTCAGGAACTGTCGATATGCCTCGCGACCCCGATGCAGGCCCTCGTCCGGCAGGCGATCGGAGAGGTCGAACTCGATCTCCGGGTCCACCCTGGAGAGAAGACCGTCGATGTCGCCGGCCGCGTACTGGTCGTAGATCCCGCGGACGACCTCAACGTTCTCCCGCGACATGGCCCGCGGAGTATCGCGGTTAGGACCTAGCCGGCGACGGTGAAGGTCGAGCGGGTGTGGGCGTGGCGACGAGGCGCTCGGTTCGCCGCTACGCCCAGACGAACGGCGGGTACCTGGTGGTCAGCCAGTACGCGTACGCGTTGCCACGCGCCTGCCAGCGCAGACCGACCAGAGCGATCTTGAACATCCCCTCCGGGTACCTCTTCGCGAACAGGATCGTGAAGAAGGCGAAGAAGGCGAGGATCTCCGCCAGATAGAACAGGATCCCCGCGATGATCAGATAGGGGATCGCCAGGATCCAGGCGAAGAGCGGCCGCCACCTGGCGACGCCGTCCTCCGGATAGTCGATCTCGAAGCGGGCCGGGTAGTCCGGGTCGTCCTGAAGCGTGAACGGGGGATACGGGTCCACCATCAGCAACACGTACGCCTGTACTCGCCAGGCCCAGCGCGAGACGCCAACCACGTAGTCGAACAGCCCTCGCGGGTAGCGGCGGGTGATGATCACCGCGAAGAAGGAGATCAGGATCGCAAACACGGCGCCGATGGCCAGCAGGATCAGCACGATGTAGTGCGGGATCGCCAACAGCCACTTGACGAGCGGCATGAACCGGCTGTACTCGGGCTGGTGCTGGATGTCGGCGTGAAGCGGATAGTCCTCGGCCGCGGTCTCCGGCGACGGAGGGGGAGGTGGTGGCGGCGCAGGAGGCTCGGCTCCGGCGGGCGGTCCCGTCGGCGTCTCGGGCGTTCCGGGTGACTCTGGGGTTTCGGTCATGGCTTCTCCCTTCGGTTACGAAGCGAGGGCATGATCCCAGGCCGTCCGGCTGTTACCCGGATTCGGCTTCGATCCAGGGCATCATCTTGCGGAGCTCCCCGCCCACCTGCTCGACCTGATGGCCCGCGGCCTCCTCGCGCAGCCGCTGGAAGTTCTCGGCCCCCGCCCGGTTCTCGGCGATCCATTCCTTCGCGAACTCGCCCGACTGGATGTCGGCGAGGAGCTTTCGCATCGCCTCTCGCGTCTGGGCGGTGATCACCTTCTTGCCACGGGTCATATCGCCGTACTCGGCCGTGTTGGAGATCGAGTGGCGCATCCCCTGGATGCCCTTCTCGTACATCAGGTCGACGATCAGCTTCAGCTCGTGGAGGCACTCGAAGTAGGCAAGGCGGGGGTCGTAACCGGCCTCGACCAGGGTCTCGAAACCGGCGCGAACGAGCTCCGTGGCGCCGCCGCACAGGACGGCTTGCTCACCGAACAGGTCCGTCTCACACTCGTCCTTGAAGGTTGTCTCGATCACGCCGGCCCGGCCGCCGCCGATGCCACTGGCGTAGGCCAGGACCAGGCCCCGGGCTTCTCCGGTTGCGTCCTGATGCACCGCCATCAGGCAGGGAACGCCGCGGCCTTCCGTGAACTGGCGCCGGACCAGATGCCCGGGACCCTTGGGGGCGACCATGCCGACGTCGACGCCCGGGGGCGGCTCGATCTGGCCAAAGTGGATGGAGAAGCCGTGGGCGAACATCAGCAGGTCGCCCGCAGCGATCCCATCGGCGATCTCGCTCTCCCACGCCTCGGCCTGCTTCTCGTCGGGTACCAGGATCATCACCACGTCGCCCTGGCTTGCCGCCTCCCCGACATCAAGCACGGTGAGCCCCTCGGACTCTGCTTCCGCGCGACTCGGCGAGCCGGGGCGCAGGCCGACGACCACGTCGCAGCCCGAGTCCCTCAGGTTGAGGGCGTGCGCGTGCCCCTGCGACCCGTAGCCGAGGATCGCGATCGTCTTTCCCTGGAGGCGGCCGAGGTCGGCGTCCGCGTCGTAGTAGATCCCGTCGTTGGCGCTCATCACCCAGACTCTAGGGGTCCGGGCGCTTGATGAACCACTCCGTGAACTCCCGGCACCGGCCGTCGGCGTCGAAGCGCATCACGAAGCAGTTGTCGTAGATCTCGTCGATCGGCCCACCCGGTCCCTTGGTGTACGTGCTGCTTCCGGCCGCCACGGCCACATCGCCCTCCACCGCAATCGGCCGATAGGAGGCGTCATAGGTTCCCTGTTCGTCCCGACCCGGCGCACCCTCATGGTCCCCCTCCCCGAGCCACGACTCGACCACCGCCTCGCGACCCTCCACGGGATCGTCACACGGCTGAAACCGGTACTTGACGTCGTCTGAGAACA
This sequence comes from Solirubrobacterales bacterium, assembly GCA_035573435.1. Taxonomy (GTDB): domain Bacteria; phylum Actinomycetota; class Thermoleophilia; order Solirubrobacterales; family 70-9; genus AC-56. Next base: position 139,350 of record DATMZR010000036.1, on the reverse strand, counting down.
GAGCGCCGATCGCCACCGGGTCGTACGACTTCCAGGCGTCCACGTAGGCGTCGAGCCAGCCGGCAACCATGGCGGTATCCACGGGCATCAGCGAAGCGCCTGGCGGAGCAGCTTGCCCGAGTCGGTCCGCGGCAGCTCGGTGACGAACTCGAAGCGCTTCGGCACCTTGTAGCCGGCCAGCGACTCGGCGCAGTGGCGGCGAAGCTCGGCGGCCCCGGTCGCCGCGCCGTCCCGAAGCACGACCACCGCCTCCACGGCCTGCTGCCACTCGGCGTCGGCACGGCCCACGGCGGCGGCGTCGGCGACGTCCGGGTGACGCAACAGGACCGCCTCGATCTCGGCCGGCACCACATTCTCGCCGCCGCTCACGATCAGGTCGCCCAGCCGGTCCTCCACGTAGAGGAAACCCTCCTCGTCGATCCGGCCCAGGTCCCCGGTATGGAGCCAGTCGTCCTCATCAGCGCACCCGGGCGCGACGACGGGGCCCTGGACCAGGATCTCGCCGTCCTGGATCCGCAGGTGGGTCGTGAGCAGCGGGCGCCCTGCCGAACCAAGCTTGCGTCGCGCCTCCTGCGGGGCGAGTGTCGTCACCTGCGAGGCGGTCTCCGTCAGTCCGTAGGTCTGAACCACGGCGGCATCGCGGCCGATCGCCTCCTCCAGCACCTCGAGCGGCACCGGCCCGCCCCCCACCAGGATCGCGCGCGGCGCGGAGAGGTCGACGCCGGCCTCCAGCAACCGGGTGAGCTGCGTGGTGACGACCGACATCAGCGTCACCTCGTCGCGTTCCAGCGCCTCGGCCACGGCGTCGGCGGCGAAGCCGTCCTGCACCACGGCGCCCGTGCCGTACACCACCGAGCGCAGCACGATCTCCAGCCCGGAAACGTGGTAGAGCGGCAGGCAGCAGAGCCAGCGGTCTGACGGGTCCACCCCCAGGTTGAACGCGGAGCCGACCGCGCTCCAGAGGTGATTTCCGTAGGTGAGCTCGATCGGACGTGGATGCCCCGACGTGCCGCTTGTCAGCACCCGGCAGTGAACGGCGTCGAGATCGTGCTCCCCGAGCAGGGGCAGGTCCGCCTCAGGGCCACTCGCGTCGCCGGACTGCGAGATTACGAGCACGGGCGCGGCGCGCCGGAGCTCGGCCTCGCGCTCCACCGGCGCCAGCCGCGTGTTCAGCGGCTCGGCCACCGCGCCCAGCTTCATGAGCGCGTGGAGGAGCACCACGTACTCGGCTCCAGCCGGCAACTCGAGGACCACCGTCGCACCGCGCCGCACGCCGAGGGCGGCGAGACGGCGAGCGGCCGCCGTCGCCTCCGCCTCCAGCTCGCCGTACGTGACCTCGCGGCCCTCTGCGATCAGCGCCACGCGATCGGGACACGTCTCGGCCCTCTGGGCGAGCCAGTTGTCGAGGATCATCGCCAGGGATAATCCCTCACGTGCCGATTCCCCACAAGGACGCACCGCCCAGCCAGGAGCTCTACGCGCCGATCGAGTGGCATCCGGCGGCGGATTTCGAGGACATCCTGTACGAGAAGGCCGAGGGGATCGCCAAGATCACGATCAACCGGCCCGAGCGCCGCAATGCGTTCCGCCCACAGACGCTTGCCGAGCTCCGGGACGCGTTCGCGCGCGCCCGCGACGATCTCGAGGTTGGAGCGATCATCTTCACGGGCGCCGGCGACGAGGCATTCTGCTCGGGCGGCGACCAGAGGATCCGCGGCGACGACGGCTACATCGGCGACGACGAGGTGGCCCGACAGGGCGTCGGTCGCCTGGACGTCGGCGATCTGCACGTCCAGATCCGCCGCACGCCGAAGCCGGTGGTGGCGATGGTCGCCGGTTACGCCGTGGGCGGCGGCCACATTCTGCATCTCGTCTGTGACCTGACGATCGCCGCCGACAACGCACGATTCGGCCAGACCGGGCCCCGTGTGGGCAGCTTCGACGGCGGCTTCGGGGCGGCGCTCCTGGCGCGCAACGTCGGCGTCAAGCGGGCCAAGGAGATCTGGTTTCTATGCCGGCTGTACTCGGCGGAGGAGGCATTCGACATGGGGCTCGTCAACGCGGTCGTGCCCCTCGCCGAGCTCGAGCGCGAAACCATCGCCTGGTGCCGCGAGATGTCCAGTCTCTCGCCGCTTTCGCTGCGGTTGCTGAAGGCGAGCTTCAACGCCGCCGAAGACGGGCTCACCGGTCTCCAGCAGCTCGCCCACGACGCCACCCTCCTCTTCTACATGACCGAAGAGGGACAGGAGGGACGCGACGCCTACGTTCAGCGCCGGCGACCGGATTTCTCGAAATTCCCAAAACGCCCTTGATGATTTGGCTCATGGCGGCGCGGCCGCGCACGCTGCCGGCCGCGGTCGCGCCGGTGCTGGTCGGAACGGCCACGGCGGTCGAGGTGAGCGGCGACATCCGGGTCGGCGCCTTCATCGCGGCGCTGATCGGCAGCATCTTCATCCAGATCGGGACCAACCTGGCCAATGACTATTCCGACGCCAGGCGGGGGGCCGACACGGCCGACCGGCTGGGGCCCGTACGAGTGACCTCTTCCGGGCTCGTGGCACCGCGGCGGGTGCTGGTCGCCACCTGGGTTGCCTTCGCGGTCGCCGTCGCGGCGGGCATCTACCTGGCTACGGTCGCCGGCGTCGTGATCCTGATCGTTGGCGCCGTCTCGATCCTCGCCGGCGTCCTGTACACCGGCGGCCCCCGCCCCTACGGATACGAGGGCCTGGGGGAGCTGTTTGTGTTCCTGTTCTTCGGCCTGGTGGCCGTCAACGGCTCCTACTACGTCCAGCTCGAGCGGCTGGATTGGCTTCCCTTCGGCCTCTCGCTCGCCGTCGGCTTCCTCGCCACCGCAATCCTGGTCGTCAACAACGTGCGCGACCTCGAGACCGACAGGCGCGCCAGAAAGATGACCCTCGCGGTGAGGCTGGGACGCGAGCGAACCCGCCGCGTGTATGTGCTGCTGGTCGCCGCCGCGTTCGCGACGGTGCCGATCACGCTGGCCTGGGCAAACGGGCCCGCCTGGGGCCTTGCAGCGCTGCTCGCGGCGCCCTTGGTCCGCCAACCGGTCGCCGCCGTGATGACGCGAACGGACGGGCCATCGTTGAACGGCGCCCTGGCAGGCACCGGCGCACTGCTGGCGGCATTCAGCACCCTGCTCGCGGCCGGCCTGGTGATCGCGGCCTGAGCCGATGCGAATCGCCGCGGTCGAGGTGATTCCGTACGCGCTCCCGTTCGCGCGGCCATATGTAACCGCCCGCGGGACGCTCGAGCGGCGGGAGATGGTCCTGCTGCGGGTGCGAACCGACGAGGGCACGGTCGGCCTGGGTGAGGCGGTGCCGCTCTCGCTGCGCGGTGGCGCGACGCTGCAGCGAGTGGAGCGATCGCTGACCCGCGTGTCGAGACGCCTGGCGAGCCTTGACGTGACGGCGATGGCCACGGAGCACCCGCTCGAGGCCACCGTGGACGCGGTGATCCACGTGGCGGCCGGTCGCCGACTCCCCTCGCCAGCCAAGGCGGCGGTGGAGACGGCGCTGTTCGACCTCGCCGGCCGGCTCTCCGGAACGCCGCTTTGGCGGATGCTGCGGGGCGAGCTCCCGGCGCCGCTGCGGTGCAATGCGACGCTGGCCGCCGGCTCGCCGCAGGGGCTCGCCGCCGAGGCGGCCGCTTGGGGCAAGCGAGGCTTTGGGACCTTCAAGCTCAAGCTCGGCGTCGGCGACGACGTCGAACGGGCGCAGGCGGTGCGCGAGGCCGTGGGCCCCGACGCGAAGCTCCGTGTGGACGCCAACGGGGCATGGAGCGCCGACCGCGCGGTTGCCGTGCTGAGCGAGATCGAGCCGCTTGGGATCGAGCTCGTCGAGCAACCCACCGCGACCCTGAGGCAGATGGCCGCCGTGGCCGCGGCGACGCCGATTCCGGTCGCCGCCGACGAGAGTGTGGCGAGCGGGCGCGATGCAAGGAAGGCAGCGCGGGCCGGTGCCTGCCGCCTGGCCACCGTGAAGCTGTCGAAGGTCGGCGGCATGGGCGCGGCGTCGGCGATCGCCGCCGAGTTGCCGGTGTATCTGTCCAGCGCTCTGGACGGACCGGTCGGGATCGCCGCCGCGGCGCACGCCGCCCAGGCGCTTTACCGCGATCGCGACGACCCCGGCCTCGCCCACGGTCTTGCCACACAGGCGCTCTTCACCGAGACGATCGCCTCGCGTGAGTGCGAGCTGCGCGAGGGGTCCCTGCACCTGCCGGACGGCCCGGGGTTGGCGGTGGAGATCGACGAGCAGGCGCTGGAGCGGCACCGGCTTTAGCGCCGGGGTACCGTTTTCGGCGGTGGACGTCACGAACCGCAACACGGCGCTCGCCACGGCGCTGATCGAGGAGCTGGCCCGCTGCGGGGTTCGCCGGGCAGCGCTCGCGCCGGGCTCCCGGTCCACTCCGCTGGCGCTCGCCCTGTGGCGCCAGCCGGCGATCGAGGTGTCTGTGATCGTCGATGAGCGCTCAGCAGGCTACTTCGCCCTTGGCGCCGCGCAGGCAAGCCGCCTGCCGGCGGCCATCCTGTGCACCTCGGGCACCGCGGCGGCCAACCTGCATCCGGCTGTCTGCGAGGCCGATGAGGCGGGCGTCCCCCTGATCGTCCTCACCGCCGATCGCCCGGCGGAGCTGCGCGGGATCGGCGCCGGGCAGACGATCGACCAGCTGAAGCTCTACGGATCCGCCGTGCGCTGGTTCTGCGAGGTCGGCAACCACGAGGCCGACGACGCCGGCCTTCTCCACTTTCGCTCCGTCGCCTGCCGCGCCTACGCTGCCGCGCGCGGGGAGCCACGGCCAGGGCCGGTCCACCTGAACCTGGCCTGGCGCGACCCTTTGGGCCCCGAACCGCGCGGCGATGACGTGACGGCCAGCTCGCCACTGGCCCTGGAGGGTCGCGGGGAGCGCCCGCTGACCGCGGTCACCTCTGGCCCGCCACTCGCCGACGAGGCGCTGGTCGACGAACTCGCCGAGCGGGTGGGGGCTTCACCCCGCGGACTGATCGTCGTTGGCCGACAGCTCGACGAGGGGCTCGCCGAGCCCGTAACCGCCTTGGCGGACCGGGCGGGCTATCCGATCCTGGCCGAACCGACCTCACAGCTTCGCCTCGGAGGCCACGATCGCCGGCTGGTCGTCTGGCCATACGACGCGATCGCCCGGTTGCGGCCCCCGGAGCTGACGCCCGAGTTGGTGGTCCGCTTCGGCGACCTGCCCACCAGCAAGGCGCTGCGCCAGTGGCTTGCTTCGCTTCCCGAGTTGCGTCAGGTCGTGGTCGACCCGGCGTTCGGCTGGAACGAGCCCTCCAACCGGGCGGAGACGATCGTGCGAGCCGAGGCGCGCTCCCTGGCCCACGGCTTGACCAGCCGACTGACGGGCGGGCGCCGGGACTGGCAGTCAGCCTGGCTCGAGGCGGGGGGAAGCGCGGCGGCGGCCATCGAGGCCGAACTCACGATGCTGAAGGAGTCGACGGAACCGGGTGCGCACGCCGCGCTCGCGCGGCTCTACGGGGACGGGGACCTCGTCTACACGGCCTCGTCGATGCCGATCCGCGACCAGGAGGCGTTCGTACCGTCGTCCGCGACAGGGGTGAGCTTCCTATGCAACCGTGGCGCGAACGGGATCGATGGCCTGATCTCATCCGGAATCGGTGCCGCCGCCGCGACTGGTCGCCCCACCTGGATCGTCACCGGCGATCTCGGCCTGCACCACGACGTGAACGGCCTGGCCGCGCTTCGCCACGCGAGCGCCCCCGTGCGGATCGTGGTGCTGAACAACGACGGCGGCGGGATCTTCGAGTTCCTGCCGCAGGCCGACCAGCTCGACCGAGACGAGTTCGAGGCGCTACTCGGAACGCCGCTGGGGCTGGACCCGGGTCGGATCGCCGCCTTGTACGAGCTTCCGCACACGCGCGTGGATCGGCTGGACCGGCTCGAGGTCGCCGCCGCTCAGGGGACGTCATTGATCGAGATCCCGGTGGACCGGCGGCGAAACGTGGAGCTTCACAGGCGAATCGCGGAACGAGTCGGTGAGACTCTGGGCGCCACGCACGGCGCCTGACACAACCAGACAAGGAGGCCCGAGATGCCGCGCACATTCGAAACCGAGCGCACCGGTCGGGTGCTGACTCTGCGATTCGACAATCCGCCGCTCAACTTCATGAACAGGGTGATGGTGGGTGAGCTCGACGAGCTGCTCGACTCGCTGGAGGACGATCGCTCGCTCGGGGCCGTGGTCATAACGGGCAAGCCCGAGGGGATGTTCATCACTCACTACGACATCGAGGAGATCCTCGCTGGTTCGGAGGGAGTCGGCCGCACGATCTCGGCGACGGTCGCCGGAGCGTCCCTGCAGACCGTCGGCGGGGTCGTCAGGCTGCCCGGCGGAAGGGCTGCCCTGAAGCGGACGCCCGCGTCGGGACTGGTGGAGCTGCAGCGCATCCACGAGGTCTTCTTGCGCATGCAGCGAATGGACAAGGTCTTCATCGCGGCGATCAACGGCCCGGCGCTGGGCGGTGGCTGCGAGATTTCGCTGGCCTGCGACCTCCGCTACATGTCTGATGACGCGAGGTGGATCGGGCTCCCGGAGATGACGCTCGGCTTCTGCCCCGGGGCAGGCGGGACCCAGCGGCTTCCGCGGCTCCTTGGCGCCTCCCGGGCGCTCGAGCTGATCCTCGAAGGCCGTCCGTTGATGCCCGTCGAGGCGCGGGACGTCGGCCTGGTGCATCGCGTCGTCTCGGGCAGGGAGCTGGTTACCGATGCACAGGGGACTGCGGAGCGGCTGGCGCGCCGGGCGCCCCTTTCCGTTGCAGCGGCGAAGCGCGCCATCCTGGACGGGTCGACGAAGCCGCTCGCCGCCGGCTTGGCCGAGGAGCGAAAGTGGTTCATGGCCTGTAGCTCGCAACCGGCCGCTCGCCGCGCCATGCGTGCGTACGTCGACCGCGTTCGGGCCGCCGGCCCCCCGTTCGCCGACGATGGCGAGCTGGCGAGGTGGCAGGACGGGACCGCGGTGGATTTGGTCAGCGACGCCTGAGCACCGTCACGACGCCAGCAGGGGCAGCAGCGCGTCCAGCTTGATCTCGGTCTCCGCCAACTCGGCCTCGGGTTCGGAGTCGGCGACGATCCCGTTGCCGGCGAACAGGTGGGCGGCGCGGTCCCGCAGGAGCGCGGAGCGAATCGCGACGCAGAACTCGCCGTCCTCGGCGGCATCCATCCAGCCGACGGGCCCCGCATACCAGCCGCGGTCGAGCCTTTCGAGCTCGGCGATCGTGGCGAGCGCTCGGCTGCCAGGCTCTCCGCCGACGGCCGGCGTCGGGTGTAGGAGCCCCGCCACCTCGACGGCGGAGCGCGGCTCGGAGAGCTGGGCGTGGATCGGCGTCGCGAGGTGCTGGATGTTGGCTACCTTGACCAAACCCGGCTCGGATGCCGCCTCCACCCAGACCGCCTGACCGCGCAGTGCGCGCTCGATCCGCCGGACGACGATCTCGTGCTCACGACGGTCCTTGACGGAGCGCAAAAGCTGCTCGCCCAAGTGATCGTCCACCGCGGGGTCGGCGCTGCGCCGGGTCGAGCCGGCCAGCGCCACCGTCGCGGCGCCCGCACCGCTCCGCCGCACCAGCAGCTCCGGGCTGGCGCCCAGGAACGCGGCCTCCGGCGAGCCGCAGCAGAAGCAGAAACACGACGGGAACAGCTCTCGCAGCGCGCCGTACACGGCCGCCGGTTCGTGGGCGCGGGGGGATTCCACCACAACCTCTCGCGCCAAGACGACCTTCTCCAGGTCGCCGGCCCGGATCCGTTCAACCGCCTGCGCCACGGATTCCTCGAAGCGCTCCGGGGGGAGCACGCTCGCGATCTGGGTCTCGCCCGTGGGATGTGGATCGGCGAGCGGCAGGCCCGCCTCACCGAGCGCGGCGAGGCGGGCCCCCAGGCGTCGCGATGCGCCGCCCGGGTCGACGTCTGGCCCGGACAACGCGCACAGCGTCAGGTGGGTCTGGCCGCCCGATCGGTGGAGCGCCACCTCGGGCAGGACCAGGAGCGCGGGTGGGAAGGAGGACCAGTGCGCCGCCTGTCCGCCGTCTTGCTCAAACGCGAACCCCCCCACCCAGACGGGGCCGGCACCTGCGGGCAACCGGTCGGGCTCGTCGCTCAGACGACCGCGCGCCAGCTCTGCGCACGAGGCGACCAGCTCGCCAAAGCGCCTGGGGCCGCGGGAGATGACTTCGTGCACGCTTCCGAGTGTGGCGAGCGCGAACCCGTCGCGATCGGGCTGCTCCCAACAGAACCAGCGGTCATCCGCGCGCCGAGAGGCGAAAACCGCCGCGCTCGGGTCCTCCAGTGCCAGCGGGACCGTCACGCTCGCCAAACGCCGCCTCCCCCCCGCCTCGGCCAGCAACGCCTCCAGCGACTCCAGGGCGGCCGTCGCCGCGATCATGCTCCGGACTTACTGATCGGGACGGGAGCGAACGATGGCGACCTCGCCGGTCCGCGCCATCTCGATCAGCCCGTGGGGGCGGATCATGCGCTCGAAGGAGTCGATCTTCTCGGACGACCCGGTCACCTCGATGGTCAGGGCGCGGCGCGAGACGTCGACGATCTTGGCCCTGAAGATGTCTGCGAACTGCATGATCTCGGCGCGGCCCTCCACGGTTGCCTGAACTCGGAACATCGCCATCTCCCTCGAGATCGTCTGATCCGGCTCCATGTCCCGGATCTTGATCACGTTCACCAGCTTGTGGAGCTGCTTGGTCACCTGGTCGATGGGGTGCACGGCGCCGTCAAGGGTCAGCGTGATCCGCGAGACCTCGGGGTCCTCCGTCGGACCGACGGCGAGGCTGTCGATGTTGAACCCCCGGCGCGCGAACAGGCCCGCGATCCGCGCCAGCACGCCCGGCTTGTTCTCGACCAGGAGCGAGAGGATGTGCTTGCGTCCGGTGAGGGCGCTGCCGACCTGAAGGTCCTCGAGCTTGACGAGCTCTGGTGTCCCGGCTTCCATGGCCGCCCCTACCCCACCATGTCCCGCGCCGCAGCGCCGGCGGGGATCATCGGGAAGCAGTTCTCGGTCTTCGTCACCTGCACGTCGAGCAGCACCGGGCCTTCCGCGTCGAGCGCGGCCTTCATCGCGTCCTCGACCTCGTTCTTGTCCGTGCAGCGCATCCCGGTCCAACCGAACGCCTCGGCCAACTTCACCCAGTCGGGGCTGTCCCCCATCTCCACCGACTTGTAGCGGCCGTCCCAGAACAGCTCCTGCCACTGGCGGACCATCCCCATGTAGCCGTTGTTCATCAGGAAGACCTTGACCGGGATGTCGTGAACGGCGGCGGTCGCAAACTCCTGGCAGACCATCACCAGGCTGCCGTCCCCGGCCAGACAGACCACCGTCTCGTCGGGCTTGGCCACCTTGGCGCCGATCGCTGCGGGCAGGCCGAAGCCCATCGTCCCCAGGCCGCCAGAGTTGATCCAGCGGCGCGGCTCCGAGAAGTTGTAGTACTGGGCGCACCACATCTGGTGCTGACCGACGTCGGAGGTGATGATCGCGTCGCCCTCGGTGACCTTGTAGAGGGCCTCGATCATCCGCTGCGGCTTGATCTCCGCATCCTCCGAGTCCTCGTAGCCGAGCGGATACTCCTCCTGCCAGGCGTCGATCTGCTTCCACCACGCATCAAGACGCTCCGGGTCGGGGCCCAAGCGCTCGTATTCGCCGACCAGCTTGGGCAGCACGTCGGCTGCATCGCCGACGATCGGGATGTGGGCCGGGACGTTCTTGGAGATCTCCGCCGGGTCGATGTCGATATGGACGAACTTGGCGCGCGGGGCGAACTCGGCGAGCTTTCCGGTGATCCGATCGTCGAAACGCGCCCCGACGGCGACGATGAGGTCGGCGTTGTCCATCGCGTAGTTCGCCGTTCGCGTGCCGTGCATGCCGAGCATGCCCAGCCACTGCTCGTGCGGCGCCGGGAAGGCGCCCAGGCCCATCACGGTGAGCGTCACCGGGAGCCTGTCCGAGAGGCAGAAACGGCGGAACTCCTCGGAGGCGTTCGCGTTGATGATCCCGCCGCCGCCGTAGATCACAGGGCGGCGGGCGTTGGCAAGGGCCTTCGCGGCCAGCCGGATCTGCTTGATGTTGCCCTCGGTGGTCGGCTTGTAGCCCGGCAGGTCGGGAGCCCCCTGGGCCGGCTCGTACTCGATGTCCGCCCGCGAGAGGTCCTGCGGCACGTCGACGAGCACCGGGCCCGGGCGCCCGGTGGAGGCGATGTGGAAGGCCTGGTGTATGTAGGTGGGAATCTGTCGCGGGTCGGTGACCAGGAAGGAGTGTTTGACGATCGGCAACGTGATCCCGGTGACGTCAGCCTCCTGAAAGCCGTCTGTGCCGATCAGCTCGGTGCGCACCTGGCCCGTGATGAATACGGTCGGCACCGAGTCCATCATCGCGTCGGCGATCGCCGTCACCAGGTTGGTCGCACCCGGACCCGAGGTGGCGAAGGCAACGCCCACCCGACCGGAGGCCTTCGCGTAACCCTCCGCCGCGTGTCCGGCCCCCTGCTCGTGACGCGACTGGATGTGGATCAGCTCTGCGTCGTACAGGGCGTCGTAGGTGGGCAGGTTGGCGCCGCCCGGGATGCCGAATACGTGCTCGACCCCTTCGGCCTTGAGCGCTTCACACATTGCATCCGCTGCCCGCATGGGCAGCCGAGTGTACGACAACCACAAACGCTGGTCAGACGACTAGGTGTGGGTAGTCGCGCTCCAGCATCTCGCGGTACATCGCGAATACCGGCTTGGTGATCGGGATCAGCTTCAGCGCCGATTTGATGTCGCCGGAGCTCTTGATGCGGCGCTTGGCGAGGGCGAGCGGCACGTTCTCCTTCCCCTGGAAGTACCTGTTGGCGACCTCGGAGCTCATCGTCATCCCGACCTTCGGCTCCCAGTCGACGTCGTCCGACCACTCCCAGCGCAGGTTCTGATCACCGCCCTCCTCCCCGTAGGTGACGTTCACCACAGCCTCCTGGTCGGGGAACTCGAACCGCTGGGGCACCCTGGCGTCACGGAGCTTCGGCCCCATCTCGGGGTCCGTGCTCATCAGGGTGAAGGCCTTGTCCATGACCTCACGGAACTCACTCTCGGACTGGAATTCCGCCATGCCCTCAGGAGGGCCGTTCCGCGGCTTCGACCTCACCCATCAGCTCTCCCGGCTTCCAGCGCGTGGTCGGCAGGATCGCGCGCTCGATTACCCGGCCCTTGTACCGCTCGATGATCCGCAGCATCGAGCGGACCAGCTCCTCACCGAGAAGGTGGGGCTTCAGCCCGAGGTCGATCAGCTTCGTATTGGTGGCGTTGTAGTAGTGGCGCTCGGCCTCGATCCGCGGGTTCGGAAACGCGCGCACCTCGACTGGATAGCCGAGCTCCTCCCCGGTTCGCTTCACGAGCTCGGCCAGCTGGGAAACCGAGAACTGCTCCGTGAACTGGTTGAAGACCCGGAACTCGCCCAGCTCGCCGGGATTGGAGGCCGCCAGCTCGACGCACTGGAGCGTGTCGCGGATGTTCAGGAAGCCACGGGTCTGTCCGCCCTCGCCATAGACGGTGAGTGGGTGACCGATCACCGCCTGGACGCAGAAACGGTTGAGCACGGTGCCGAAGTACTCGTCGTAGTCAAAACGCGTGATCAGGCGCTCGTCCCGGGCGGATTCCTCCGTCTCGATCCCGTAGACCACGCCCTGGTTGAGGTCGGTGGCTCGTAGGCCCCAGATCCGGCAGGCGAAGTGGATGTTGTGCGAGTCGTGAACCTTGGACAGGTGATAGAGCGAGCCGGGCATCTTCGGAAACGGAAGCGTGTCCCGGCGACCCTTGTGCTCGATCTCTAGGAACCCCTCCTCGATGTCGATGTTCGGGGTCCCGTACTCGCCCATGGTGCCGAGCTTGACCAGGTGGCAATCGGGCACCCGGTCGCGGATCGAGAACAAGAGCTCCAGGGTTCCGATGACGTTCGTGTACTGGGTTTCGACCGCGGCCGCACGGGACTTCATCGAGTAGGGCGCCGAAGGCTGCTCGCCGTAGTGGATGATCGTCTCGGGCAGGGTCTCTGCGATCACCCGGTCGACGAAGTCGCCGTCCTCGATCGACCCCACGAAGACGCCGATCTCGTTGCCGCTCACCTGGTTCCAGGCCTCGACCCGGTCGACCAGGGAGCAAATGGGAGTCAGCGATCCGGTCGCGTGCTGGACGTGCCACCGCCGTCTGGAGAAGTTGTCCACCACGGCGACTTCGTGGCCGCGAGCCGAGAACCGCATCGCGGTGGGCCACCCAAGGTACCCGTCACCTCCGAGGATCAGGACTCGCATGGTCGCGCGAGGGTAGCGGACCGGTCACTCCTATCCTGTAGCGGCTCATGACCTCGCCAGCGGACGTCTTCCCGCCCGAGTTGACGGCGCTGCGCGCCGCCGGCCTGGTGATCGCCGCGCTCGTGGCAGCCTTCGCGATCTGGCGGAGGCGCTCCCTGCGCAACGTCGACGTCCTGATCCTGCTGCTGGTCGCCCTTGGACTGGCGATCGTGGCCGGCACGGACCTTCTGGACGCGATCCTCAGCGCCTTCTCGTTCAAGCGCGAGAACGGGACCCGGATCGTGGGCGTGGCCGTGATCGCCATCCTCATCCTGTTCGTACTGGTGGTTCGCGCCCTGTCACAGGGCTCGCGGATCACCCGTGAGCTCTCGGCGGTGCTCGAGGGATTCGCGTGGGAACAGTTCTCGGAAGCCGGCTATCCGGAGCGATTCCGCGACAAGATCGGCGTCCTGATCCCGGCCTACAACGAGGCCGACAGCATCGGTTACGTCCTCGACCGGATTCCGGCCGAGGTCTGTGGGCTCCAGACCGCCACCCTGGTCGTCGACGACGGCTCCCGCGATGGCACCGCGGACATCGCCGCGCAGCGAGGGGCGGCGATCGCCCGGCACCTGATCAACCGCGGAGGCGGCGCGGCGCTGCGCACCGGCTACCGCCTCCTCGCCGACTCGGGCGCCACCATCGTGGTCACCTTGGACGCGGACGGGCAGCACCTGCCGTCCGAGATGGACCGCCTGGTTCAACCGGTCGTCTCCGGCGAGGTGGCGGTCGCCCACGGCTCGCGCGTGCTGGGCAGGGCGGAGCCGAACCACTATGCCCGCGAGATGGGGATCGTCGTCTTCAACCGGGTCGTCTCGCTGATCACGCGCACCAAGGTGAGCGACTGCTCCAACGGCTACCGCGCGGTGCGCTCCGACGTCCTGCCACAGCTCGTGCTGCGCCAGGAGCAGTTCCATACCTCCGAGTTCCTGATCGAGGCGCTCAGGCGAGACATCCCTGCCAAGGAGGTCCCGGTGACGGTCGCGCGGCGCATGCACGGCCATTCGAAGAAGCCGGCGGTGGTGCGCTACGGGCTCGGCTTCGCGAACGCGATCGTTCGCACGTGGCTCAGGTAGAGGCCAGGGCCCGCGGCCTGAATGGCCGCCCTTGGCGAGTTTATGGCGCTATGCGCCACAAACTCGCCAATCCCCGCCGCCCGACCCCCTACTAGCCCTGCCCGGCCTGGGGTTGGTCCGATGATTCCGGAAAGTAGAGGTCCGCCCCGCACCGGTTGCAGACCTGGACGTAGAGCTTGTGGACCTTTCCGCAGCGAGGGCAGCGGCGCTCGGGCTCGTCGTCCGGCTCGTACAGGATGACCGCGATCAGGCCAAGGACCGGCAGCACCGAGCCGACGACCAGCCAGATGAGGAAGGAGCTCCCCTTGGCGCGCCCGATCACTCCCGTGGCGATGCCGAACGAGAGGGCGATGATCACGTAGGGCGCCGCCATGTCTCAATTCTGGCGGACGAAAGGCGGGCGTACTTTGCTCAGGAGACCGGCCGATGGCTGCCGCCGCGCGCGTACTCCTCGACGCGAAGCGGTCGCGGGTGGCCGATCGAGCCGACCTCGGCGACGTCTCGGCGGAACGGCAGGCCGACCGTCCAGTCGACCACGGCGCGGATCTTGCGCGCGGTGCCCGGGATCTGGCTCATGTGGTACGTGCGGGCCAGCCACCAGGCCGGGAACCCCGAGAAGGTGAACCGTCCCAGCCGACCCACCGCCTTGTAGCGACCCAGGTTGACGAACGCGCCCTTGTTGCGATACCGGAACGGCCTTGCCTTGCCGATGCCGAGCTCGGCGGCCACGTTGTGCGCAACAGCCCGGCCCTGGCGGATGGCGTGCTGAGCGGTCGGAGGCGACGGTCGGGTCATCCCGGCAGAGGGATCCGGGACAGCGGCGCAGTCCCCGATCGCCCAGACGCCCTGCATGCCCTCAACCCGCATGTACTCGTCGACCCGCACCCGCCCGTGCTCGTTCAGCGGCACGCTCAGCTCGGCGAGGCTGGGATGCGGCGCAACCCCCGTGGTCCAGACCATGGTCCGGGTGGGAATTCGCTCCCCGGTCGAGAGCGTAACGGCGTCCGGCTCCACCGCCTCGAGACGCGTCCCCAGACGGATGTCGATGCCGCGGCTGCGAAGCTCTCGTGCCGCGTACTCGGCGAGCCTCAGGTCGATCTCGGGCAGAACGCGGTCGGTCGCCTCGACCAGGATCCAGCGCATTCCCTGAAGCCGCGCGCGAGGGTAGGAGTCCATCGCGTCGGCGGCGAAGTCCTGGAGCTCGGCGAGCGCTTCCAGGCCCGCATAGCCCCCGCCCACGAATACGTAGGTGAGGAGCTCCTGGCGTCGCTCCGAATCCTCGCTGGCGTTCGCGGCCTCGAGCGTCTCGATCACGTGGTTTCGGAGCCAGATGGCGTCGGCGAGGCTCTTGAACCCGATCGCGTGCTCCAAGCCCGGGATGGGCAGGAGTCGCGACACCGACCCCAGAGACAGGACCAGCTGGTCGTAGCGCTGCTCCTCGGTTTCGCCCTGGTGATCACGGATGCGAACCGTTCGCGCCGCCGGGTCGTGCTCGGTGACCGCCCCCAGGCGCAGGAACGTGCGCTTCAGCATGTCCCGAAGCGGCGTCACCACATGGCGCGGCTCCAGGGTGCCCGCCGCAGCTTCGGGCAGGAACGGCGTGTAGAGCAGGAAGTTGACGTCGTTGACCAGCATCAGGCGAGCGGACTGCTTCGGGAGCAGCCGCTCGAGCTGGCGCGCGGCGTACGCGCCGCCAAACCCACCGCCGGCAATGACCACATTCCACGCCACGGGCCGAGCGTACCACCTTGTAACAAGTTGTTACAAGTGACGATCGGCGCTAGTCGAGGCCCAGCTTCTGCTGGATCAGCCGCGTCACCTGCCCGCCATCTGCTCTGCCCTTCGTCTCCCGCATCACCGCGCCGACGATCGGGCCGATTGCCTTCGGGTTGCCTGCTTTGACCTTCTCCGCGGCGACGGGCTCGGCCTCGATGGCACGGTCGACCATGGCCTCGAGCTCGCCGGCATCGGACATCTGGGCGAGGCCCTCGCGCTCCACGATCTCGGCCGGGTCCCCGCCCTCGGCGACCAGGGTTGCCAGCACCTGCCGCGCGGCGCCCGTAGTCACCTGGTTCGACTCGACCATGCCGGCCAGGGCCGCCAGGGCCTCCGGCGACACCTTCGAGCTCACCGGGTCCACCTCCCCATCCCCTGCCTCCCGCAACCGGCCCACGAGCTCGCCGGTAACCCAGTTGGCGATCGTCCTCGGCTCGGGCGCAGGACCCTCCGCAACCGTGCCCTGACGCGAAGCGTTCAGAGCGCGCTCAAAGTAAGCGCCCAGCTCCGCGTCGAAGGCGAGCTGGCGGGCGGTCACCTCCGGCAGGCCGAGCTCGGCCTGGTAGCGCTCGCGCCTCTCGGCCGGGAGCTCGGGAAGCGCTTGCCTTGCCGTGCGCAGCATCTCCTCGGTGGGGGCGAGCGGGACGAGGTCGGGCTCAGGGAAGTAGCGGTAGTCGTGCGCGTACTCCTTGGAGCGCAGCGGAGTCAGCGCCCCCGTTCGCGGATCGAAGTGGAACGTCTCCTGCTCAACCTGCTCCCCCGACTCGAGCAACGACGCCTGGCGCTCCAGCTCGGCTGTGATCCCCCGCTCTAGGAATCGAAAGCTGTTCATGTTCTTGAGCTCGGTCTTCGTCCCGAGCTGCTCGGCGCCGGCGCGCCGCACCGAGACGTTGGCGTCGCAGCGGAGGCTCCCCTCTTCCATGTTCACATCGGAGACTCCCAGCTGCTTGACCGTGGTCCGCATGAGCTGTGCCCACTCACGTGCCTCGGTCGGGCTACGCAGGTCGGGCTCCGTGACGATCTCGACCAAGGGCGTGCCGCCGCGGTTGAAGTCCACCAGCGACGCGGCGGAGCCGTGGATGCGGCCCGATTCGCCGAGGTGGATCAGCTTCGCGGCGTCCTCCTCCAGATGCACGCGATGGATCCGCACGTCGCCCAGTCGGCCCTCGCTCGCCAGCGGGATGTCGTACTGGCTGATCTGGTAGCCCTTCGGCAGGTCCGGATAGAAGTAGTTCTTGCGGTGGAAGATCGAGCGGGCGGCAGGCTCGCAGCCAAGCGCCAAAGCGATCTGGAGCGCGTAGCGGACCGCCTGCTCGTTGGTGACCGGCAGGGTCCCGGGATGCCCCAGGCAGATCGGGCAGGTGTGCGTGTTCGGCTCGTCACCAAACGAGAGCTCGCAGCCGCAGAACATCTTCGTCCGCGTCGACAGCTGGACGTGGATCTCGAGCCCGATCACCCCCTCGTACCCCTCCGGCATCAAGAGCTCACCCCCGGCGGTCTGGTGTCGAAACCGATGGCTCGCTCGAGCGCATGAGCGGCATCGAGGAGCCCGGACTCGCCGAAGGCCGGGCCGGCTATCTGGAAGCCCACAGGCAACTTCGGGCCGCCCCCGCTGGGCTCGGCGAGCCCAGCGGGGAGGGAGATCGCGGGGATCCCAGCCAGCGACATCGGCACGGTGCAGAAGTCCGACAAGTACATCGCCAGCGGATCGGCGGTTCGCTCCCCGAGCCTGAAGGCCACCGTCGGCGAGGTCGGCGTCACCAGGTAGTCGAAGCGCTCGAACGCGTTTCGGAAGTCGTCTGCGATCTTGGTGCGAACGCGCTGGGCGCGGCCGTAGTAGGCCTCGTAGTAGCCCGAGGACAGCGCGTAGGTGCCGAGCATGATCCGCCGCTTGACCTCGGCGCCGAACCCCTCCGCGCGAGTCCGTTCGTACATCGCGATCAGGTCGCCGTCCGCGTCCGCGCGAGGACCGAAGCGCACCCCGTCGTAGCGAGCGAGGTTCGCCGAGGCCTCGGCCGGCGCCAGGACGTAGTAGGCCGACAGGCCGTGGGCGGCGTGAGGGAGCTCGCACTCGTCCACCTTGCCGCCCAGTTCCTCGATCAGCGTAAGCGTGCGGCCGAAGACCTCGGAGACGCCGGCCTCGATCCCCTCCGCCTCGGCGGAAAGCTCCTGCGGCACACCGAAGCGGAGCCCTTCGAGGCTTTCACGCGACGGCAGCGTCACGCCGCCCTCGATGCCGACCGAGGTCGAGTCGCACCGATCGCGGCCCTCGGTGGCCCGCAAGAGAAGCGCCGCATCCCTGACGTCACGGGTCAACGGGCCGCACTGGTCGAGCGAGGAGGCAAAGGCGATCATCCCGTAGCGGGATACGGCCCCGTAGGTTGGTTTCAGGCCGACGATCCCGCAGAGCGACGCGGGTTGGCGAATCGAGCCGCCGGTGTCGGTGCCGATCGCCCAAGGCGCCGCCCGACCCGCGACCGCCGCCGCCGAGCCCCCTGACGACCCTCCCGGGACCCGCTCGCGATCCCAGGGGTTGAGCACCGGGCCGTAGCCCGAGTTCTCGTTCGAGGAGCCCATCGCGAACTCGTCCATGTTCGTCTTGCCGAGGAGCCGGGCTCCGGCGTCGGCGAGCCTTCGCACCGCGGTGGCGGTGTACGGCGGCCGGTAGCCCTCCAGGATCCGCGACCCCGCAGTGGTCTCGATCCCCTCCGTGCAGAAGATGTCCTTGACCGCAATGGGCACGCCGCGAAGCGCTGCGTCGGCGCCCTCGTTCGTGGTTCGTGGTTCGTCGCTCCGGCGCTGGACCCGAAGGTAGGCGTTGAGCTCCTCGTCGTGGGCGGCACCGGCGTAGGTGTCGAAGTACTCGTCGGCCGCGAGCTCACCGGCCTCGATTCGCCGCAGCGCCTCGGCGACGGTCAACTCGAGGATCTCGGCGCTCACGCCTGCGGAGAGGGCACGCGGAACGCTCCCTCGGCTGGGTCGGGCGCCGGCTCCAGGATTCGCTCACGCGGCCAGCTCGGGCGCGGCTCGTCGGCGCGCAGGACGTTCTCCAGGGCGACCACGTGCGAGGTGGGCTCCACCCCGTCGAGCTCGAGCTCGTTCATGCGCTCAACGTGATCGAGGATCGTGGTCAGCTCGCCCGACATGCGCTCGACCTCCTCGTCCGTCAGCTCGAGTCGGGCCAGCCGGGCCACGTGCAGGACCTGCTCCCGATCGATCATGAAGCGGATTCTAGGCCGGGGTAGGATGCCCCAGCCTGTGACCGCGGAGCGCTTCGTCGTTCTCACCCTCCGACTGCTGGCGGCGAGCTTCGCGGTGGTCGGGATCCTGTTCATCGTCACGCCCGACGGGGTCCTGGACGTGATCTCCGACCTCGGCGACTGGCTGCCGCTGGGGGAATTCACCCGCGCGCCCGAGACCACGGAGCAGTTCTGGTTGGCGCTCGGCTTCGCCTACATGGTGGTGATCACGGGCATCTGCCTGGTGGTCCAGGCCGACGTGCCTCGCTTCCGCCCGCTGCTCCTCGTCCTCGCGGCGGGCAAGACGGCGTCGTCGCTCGCCGCGCTCGGCTTCTACCTCTTCGACCAGGACGTCTTCATTTACCTGCTCAATTTCCTCGTCGACGGGTTCCTGGCGGTGCTCGCAGTGTTCTTGTGGTCGGTGGCGGGCAGAATCGGAGAGCCGGGCGCCCCTCCCTGAAGGCGCCCGCCGGGGTCCGGTGCCGCTGAGCTAGCTGAAGCCGCCCAGGGGCTGCGCCCCGCCGAGCTGCGCATCCTGCGAGCGTTCGCGGAGGCGATGGCGCCGGGCTTTGGGGCGCTTCCCCCGGCCGCCAGCGCGGGCGGGCTGCCCCACTCGCGGCACAAGGACGCGGTCGAGGTGGCCGAGCCGGTCAACCGTTACCTGGGGACCATGCCGAGGCGCAGCGTGAAGCAGGTCAAGCTCGCCCTCTGGGTCCTCGAATGGCTCCCCTTCCCGTGGCGGTTCAGCCGCGCGAGCCTGGAGGCGCGGCAGGACTTCCTCCGCCGTCTCGAGGGTTCGAGCCTGCCGCGCGCTGCGGATCTGCTGCTCTTCCTCAAGGTCCTCGCTGGCCTCGGTTACGGAAACGACGGGCGGGTGCAGGCGGCGGTTGGCTACACGATGCGGTGTGAGGTCGCCGATGGCGCGCCGAGGCCGGACGCCCACCTGGGCCTCGGTGAGTTGAGCCCGCCTACGGGCGGCGAGGAATGCGATGTCGCGATCGTCGGCTCGGGCGCGGGCGGGGCGGTCGCGGCGACCATCCTCGCGGAGGCCGGGCTGGAGGTCGTGGTGCTCGAGGCCGGTCCGTACCTGGACCGGCACACCTATCCCGACGAGCCTCTCGCCGCGCTCGCCGCGCTCTACCGCGACGGCGGCCTGACGATCGCCGAGGGCCGGCCCGCGATCCCGACGCCGGTCGGTCGCGCCGTTGGCGGGACGACGGTGATCAATTCGGGCACCTGCTTCCGGGCGCCTGAGCACGTGCTCGGCGCCTGGGCGACCGAGCATGGAATCGAATGGGCCACCGATCTGATTGGTGAGTACGAGGCAGCCGAGGAGATGCTCCGCGTGCGCCCTGTCGATCCCGAGCGGATGGGGCGCAACGGCCAGCTCCTCCGCGAGGGTGCCGACGCACTGGGAGTCCGCCACCGGCCCCTACAGCGAAACGCCGGCGCCTGCTTCGTGTGCAGCTCCTGTCCGGCCGGGTGCCGCTTGGACGCCAAGCAGGCAATGCATGTCTCCTACCTGCCGCGAGCGGTCGCGGCCGGCGCGCGGGTTCGAGCGCAAGTGGAAGCTCGGCGGGTGGTCTTCGAGCGCGAACGGGCCACAGGCATCGAGTGCGTCGCGCGCGTCAACGGCCGGGCCCGGCCGTTCACCCTCCGTGCCCGGCGGGCGGTCGTCTTGGCGGGCGGCGCCTTCGGGACCCCGGAGCTCCTGTTGCGGTCGGGCTTCAGCTCGCCGAGCCGACAGCTGGGCCACAACCTTCGCATTCATCCGGCGTGCTGGGTCGGTGCCCGCTTCGCCGAGGAGGTGCGCGGCTGGGACGGCGTGATGCAGAGCTACGCGGTGGACGAGTGGGAGGATCAGGGCATCCTGCTGGAGGCCACGTTCACCCCGCTTGCATTCGGCGCGCAATGGCTTCCGGGCACAGGAGTCGAGCACGCCGAGCGCGTGCTCGCATATGACCGGATCGCCTCGACCGGCGTCCATCTCTCGGATCAGTCCGCTGGGCGGGTGGGCCTCGCCCGCGACGGCTCGCTGCGCATCACCTATCGCCTTACGGATGACGACGCTGCCCGGCTGAGCTTCGGGATCGCGCGCGCGGCCGAGCTCTTCTACGCTGCGGGCGCCCGCGAGGTCTATCCGCAGATCGCCGGGATCCCAGCGATCCCCAAAGATCGGATCGCGGACCTCGACACGTCGCCGCCGGCCGCGGGTGCGCTTCGACTCGAGGCCTTCCATCCCATGGGCACCGCGCGAATGGACGCCGACCCCGGGGCCGGCGTGGTCGCCACCGACGGCGCCGTTCGCGGCGCCGACAGCCTCTACGTGGCGGACGGCAGCCTGCTGCCGAGCTCGATCGGCGTCAACCCGATGATGACCATCATCGCGATGGCGTCCCGAGTGTCGCGCCAACTGGCAGATCGCTTGAACTAGCGACCCGCCACTCGCTAACAGCGACGGCCGCCCTGGAGGCGGCCGTCGCACAGGGGATCCCGAAGCCGGGGGCTACGGGGCCTGGCTGGGAGGCGGAGGCGGAGGAGTTGAAGAAGGCGGAGGCGGGGCACCCGGGCCGCGATCGCGCTCGCCGAGACGGTCGGTCTGGCCGCCGAAGGAGGCCCCCTCCTCCTGCATCGCCCGCCAACCGCCGTAAGTGACGCCGATCGCCGCGAGCAGCCCGAGCCAGACGCCGATCTTCCGGGTCTTGTCCACACCCTCAGGCAGATCGACGCCGGCGATGTTGGGCGGACTGAAGATGCTGATGACAATGATGAGGAGGGCGACAACTCCAAGCCCCGCGACGATCGCGCTCATCGCGACGGGAAGCCCCACATCACTCTGCGAGGCCTTCATCAGCGCCAGACCAACGGCGGCAAAGCCGGTGACCAGCAGCACGAACACAAGGAACCACCCATAGGCGTGCCACGCGTTCTGGGACGCTTCGGCTGTGAAGCCGGGGAAGGTGGCCTCGAGCCCAAACCACTTGAAGATGAACATGATCAGGATCAGCGCAACGCCTGATATGCCCGCAATCTTCTCGCCCTGGGTAAGTCTGCTGAAGTCCATGGAGTCTCCTCTGGTGGATGACCTCGCTTCATTCAACCTGAGACGGTCCGATCCTCCCGACTCGGGCTTCTGCGCAGGGCGAGCGTAGACCGGGGCGCCAGTCGGAATACACAAGCGGCCGCTCAGTCCGAGCGGGATCTGGCGGCCGAAACCGTGTTCTGAAGCAGCATCGCGATGGTCATCGGTCCAACCCCGCCGGGCACCGGCGTGATCGCGCCCGCCACCTCGAGGACGGCGGCGAAGTCAACGTCGCCGACCACACCGTCATCGGTGCGATTGACGCCCACGTCAATCACCGTGGCGCCGGGCTTCACCCAGTCGGCCTTCACCAGTCGCGGCGAGCCGACCGCCGCGATGAGGATGTCCCCGCGCCGGCAAACGCCCGCCAGGTCGTGCGTCCGGGAGTGACAGACCGTAACCGTGGCGTGCGCATTCAACAGCAGGCTGGCCAGCGGCCGGCCGACCAGGATCGAGCGGCCGACAACCACTGCCTCCGCCCCCTCCAGCTCGATCCCCGTATGACGGAGAAGCTCGATCACCCCCTGGGCAGTGCACGGCACCAGGTCGGGGCGCCCCTGGGCGAGCAAGCCGGCGCTGGGAGCGGTCAGCCCGTCGACGTCCTTCCGGAGATCGATCGCGGCGATCACCGCGTCCTGGTCGATCCCTGCGGGAAGCGGCAGCTGCACCAGGATGCCGTCCACCTCGGTGTCGGCGTTCAAGGCGGCGACCAGGCCGAGCAGCTCGTCCTGGTCGATCGAGGCGTCCATCCCGTGGTGCACCGAGCGCATTCCCACCTCCTCCACCTGGCGGCGCTTGTTGGCGATGTAGATCTGCGAGGCGGGATCGTCGCCAACGAGCACGGTGGCCAGCCCGGGCACCCGGCCGCCGTTCGCCCCCGCGAACTCCTTCACCGAGGTCGCCACGCGCCCGCGAACCTCGGCCGCAACAGCTTTCCCGTCGATCACCGTCGCGCCCACGCCCTGCTCCCAGCCGCTGCCTCGCGCCTCAAACCTTCTTCAACGGCGCGTAATCCGCCATCAGCTTGCGCTCTGTCGCCTCGCCGGCGAACCGAACGACGATCACCTGGTCGGGCTCCACCCCGGTCACCACACCTGCGCCAAGGGTCGCGTGCACGATGTCGTCCCCGACCTGAAGCTCGAGCGGCGAGGACTGGGGGCGGGCGCGCTCGCGCGCGCCGATCCCAACCGCCGCGCCGAGCCCAGCGGCAGCCCAGCCGGTCGTCGGTGCCGCGCCCTGGCGCTCCACGAGCTCGTCCGGGATCTCGCCCAGAAACCGCGAGCGGAGGTTGTGCCCCCGACCTCCGTACAGGCTTCGCCGTCGGGCGAAGGTAAGGCAAAGCCGTTGCTTGGCGCGCGTCATTCCCACGTAGCAGAGTCGGCGCTCCTCCTCGAGATTTCCCTCCTCCAGCGAGCGCATATGCGGGAACACTCCCTCCTCGCAGCCGATCATGAACACGGCCTCGTATTCGAGCCCCTTGGCGTTGTGGAGGGTCATCAGCGTGCAGAGCTCCTCCTCGGCCTGGAGCGCGTCCTGGTCCGTGTACAAGGCGAGCTGGGCCAGAAACTCCTCCAGCGGCCGGGCCTGGCTCTCGCCCTCCAGCTCTCGGTTGGCGTCGAACTCGCCGGCGACGCCGATCAGCTCCCGCAGGTTCTCGATACGCCCTTCCGCCTCGATCGTCCTCTCAGACTCAAGCGCCTCGAGGTAGCCGCTGTCGGTCAGCACCGCCTCCAGCAGCTCGGCCACGGAGCCCGACCCGGGGGAGGCGTCGCCAGAGGCGGCGCCGAGGGGGGCCAGGCCCCCCCTAGTGCGTTCGCGTAGGCCCTGCATCACCTCGGCGAAGCGGCCCACCGCCTTCACCGCGGTCGGTCCCAGGCCCGGCACCTGCTCCGGCCGAGCGGACACGTCCCAGATGTCCTCCCCGGTGGTGTTGGCGTGCGACAGGAGCCGCCCCTCGGTCGTCTGGCCGATTCCGCGACGCGGCGAGTTGACGATCCGCGCGAACGAGACCGCGTCGGCGGGATTGGCGATCAGGCTCAGGTACGCGATGGCGTCCTTGATCTCCGCCCGCTCGTAGAACTTCGTGCCCCCGATCACCTGGTAGGGAATCTCGAAGCGCACCAGCGTGTCCTCGAGCACCCGGCTCTGCGCGTTGACTCGATAAAAGACCGCGATTTCGTCACGCGGCACACCCTCGTCCGTTACGAGCCGCTCCACCTCCGAGGCCACGTACCGCGCCTCGGCGTGCTCGTCGTCGAGCTCGACGATCGCTACGGGGTCACCGGCATCCGCATCCGTCCACAGGCGCTTGGGCTTCTGGCCGCGATTGTTGGCGATCACTCCGTTGGCCGCGTCGAGGATCGTCTGGGTGGACCGGTAGTTCTGCTCCAGCTTGACGACCGTCGTCTCCGGGAAGTCACGCTCGAACTCGAGGATGTTGCGGATGTCGGCGTGCCGAAAGGCGTAGATGGACTGGAAGTCGTCCCCCACCACGAACAGGTTTCCCCGCTCGGTGCAGAGGAGCTGGAGGAGGCGGTACTGGACTCGGTTCGTGTCCTGATACTCGTCGACGAGCACCCAACGGAAGGCGCGACGGTAACGCTCGCGCACGTCCTCGAACAGCTCCAGCAGGTTCACGGTGCGTACGAGCAGGTCGTCGAAGTCCATGGCGTTCGCCTCCAGCATTCGCCGCTCGTATAGCCGGTAGACGTCAGCCGCCGTGCGCTCGAAGTGCGAGCCCTGGGCCGCGCTGTACTCGTCAGCATCGATCAGCTGGCTCTTGGCCGCCGAGATCTGGGCGCGGATGGCACGGGGCGGAAAGCGCTTCGGGTCGACGTCCAGCTCCTCCAGACAACGCTTGACCATCCGTAGCGAATCGGCCTGGTCGTAGATCGTGAAGGCGCGCTTGTAGCCAAGGCGCTCGGCCTCGGCGCGCAGGATCCGGGCGCAGGCCGAGTGGAAGGTCATCACCCACATCAGGCGCGAGACGCGGCCCACCAGTTGCTCGACGCGCTCGCGCATCTCGCCGGCGGCCTTGTTGGTGAAGGTGATCGCCAGGATCTCGGAGGGCTGCGCCTGCCCGGTGGCCAGCAGGTAGGCGATCCGATAGGTGAGCACGCGCGTCTTCCCGGAGCCGGCCCCGGCAAGCACCAGCAGGGGCCCCTCACCGTGAACGACCGCCTCGCGCTGCGGCGGATTCAGCTCCGCGAGCAGGCGCTCGACCTGGCTGGCGCCCGGCTCAATCGGCCTTAACCCTGTCTCAGTGGCCACCAGCCGAGCATAGCTACGGTCGCGGCGCGCTCGGAGCGCGTTTGTTTGGAGCTGAGCTCAGCCTCCTGCGGTGGAAGGCCCGCGCTTGGGGTTCAGCTCGCGCACCTCGCCCTGGGACTGCTTTCCGTCGAGGTCGCCGAGGCGGCGCTCCAGCTCGCCGATCCGCTCTGCCAGGCCCTTGATGGCATCGGCCACCGGGTCCGGCAGGTGGATCCAATCGGCATCGGGTCCCTCGACCCGACGGCCCTCGACCCGGACCGGGTGGCCAGGATTGCCCACCACGGTGGAGTCTGGCGGCACATCCTCGATCACGACCGTGTTCGCGCCCACTTTCGCGGAGCGGCCGACGGTCACCGGCCCCAGCAGCTTGGCGCCCGAGCCGATCGAAACGTCGTCCTCGACCGTGGGGTGGCGCTTGCCTCGCGCAAATCCGGTGCCGCCGAGTGTGACGCCTTGATACAGCGTCACCCGGTCGCCGATCTCCGCGGTCTCGCCGATGACGACGCCGGAGCCGTGATCAATGAACAGATCGGCGCCGATCCGGGCAGCCGGATGAATCTCGACCCCGGTCACCGCGCGACTCGTGTACGAAAGCGCCATCGGCACCAGCGGCACGCCGGACTCGTGCAGGGCGTGTGCGACGCGGTGCACGAGGATCGCCTGCACCCCGGCCCAGTTCATGAGGATTTCGGCGGTGCCCACCCCCCGCGCCGCGGGATCGCGGTCGCGCGCCGAGGCCACGTCGGCCCTGATCTCCTTGCCGACGCGTTGAAGGGTATGGAGGCCGAACATGGCCAAAGCGTAGTTACTCCGGAGCGAAGAACGGCAGCGACATATAGCGCTCGCCTCCGTCGGGGACGATGACGACGACTCGCTTGCCTGAGAGCTCGGGCCGGGCAGCGAGCTCCAGTGCCGCGTCGATCGCCGCGCCGGCCGAGATCCCGACCAGGAGCCCTTCGCACCGCGCCGCCTCGCGCGCCCGCCGCAGCGCGGTCTCGTCGTCGACCGGGATGACCTCGTCGATCACGGCGCGGTCCAGCACCTCGGGAACGAAGCCGGCGCCGATCCCCTGGATCTTGTGGGGGCCCGCGATCCCACCGGACAGCACCGTCGACGTGGCAGGCTCCACGGCGACCACCCGCACCGAGGGGCGGCGTTCCTTGAGCACCTGCCCGACGCCGGTAATCGTGCCGCCGGTGCCGACCCCGCAGACGAAGGCATCGACCTCGCCGTCCAGATCGCGCCAGATCTCCTCGGCGGTTGTGCGCCGGTGGATCTCGGGGTTGGCCGGGTTTCGGAACTGCTGGGGCATGAACGCGCCGCGTTCGCTCGCGATTCGCTCTGCGAGCTCCACGGCCTCGTTCATGCCACCGAGCGACGGGGTCTCGTGAACCTCCGCGCCATAGGTGCGTAGAAGCGCGGTCCGCTCCCGGGTCATTCCCTCGGGCAGGGTCAGGACGAGCTCGTAGCCGCGGGCCGCGCAGACCATCGCCAGCGCGATCCCGGTGTTGCCGCTGGTCGGCTCAACGATCACCGTCCGCCCCGGCGTCACCAGCCCCTCACGCTCGGCGGCGTCGATCATCGCCACGCCTATCCGGTCCTTGACTGACCCACCGGGATTCAGGTATTCGAGCTTGGCGACGACCTCGGCGCTCAGCCCCTCCGCCATTCGCCTGAGGACGACGAGAGGCGTGTTGCCGACCGTGCTCGATGCCTCTCGCGCGATCGCCCCGAGTTCCTCATTAGTGCGCGGCTCTCCACCCACGACCGCGCCAAAGTACCCGGAAAGGCGGCGCTCGGGGCCGGTCGCAACCACTCCAGGCACGTGGGAGCGCCGCCGCTCAGGGAGGGGGAAGAGCGGCGCTCCCTTTGAGAGGGGTCTCTCGAAACGACGAGCGTCCACGACGCCTCACGCCTCAGAAACCAACCCCGCCCGGCGATCATGGGAAACCCCCCGGCGAGTCAGGTGCTTTGTGGGTACCCGATATTGCCCGTCGCAATCGTGTGCTCTTGCGACATCGCCCGCGCAGTATTTCGCGCGATAGCAGAGCGAGAACCTAGCCGGTGACGCTCACGCGTCCAGTGGGAGGCGCCGCCCGGCGGCCAGCCGCTTGACCGCCGGGCACGCCTCTTCCCCTGCCGCAGCCGCTGGGGGAGCTCGACCGCTGCGGAGGCTCTACCTTGCCTCCGGGCTACAAGGACCAATACGACTACTCGCGGACTCTCAATCGTCCCTAAACGGATTTCAGATGTGGTAGGTCTAACCCCGGTCTGCCGCCTAACCCGGGTGTGGTTCGGGTTTCACTCCCGACTGCTTCTCGTCCTAAGCGCTACTCCCGCAGCCCGACGGCTTCGAGGGCTTCAGCTTGCTCCTGGAACAAGCGAAGGCGAATGATCTGTCCTTTCTCGACCGTGAACACGAACGTGCTTCTCGCGAGTACTTCGATCCCCTGGCGCCCTCGGACGTGGGCGGTGTTTGGGACCACGATCTCGGAGCCAACCTCCGTGAAGCCGTGCATCTCGACATGAACGTCGTCGAAAGTCGACCAGAATGCCTCCCAGAAGGCCTCACGCTCGCGATCACCGCGATAGACGCCCTTGAGCGGCCCTCGAGACCGCGACCAGTCAATTTCCGCCTCGGGCCGATACAAGGCCAACCATGTCCTCAGGTCGCGCCGGTTCCACGCTTCGTTCTGGCGCCGCACGATCTCGGCATTGTCCTCCGACATCGTCGACGCAGTATCTCGCTTAGCGGAAGCCGTTTTCACGAATTCCCGCTCGGTCGCGTTCCTACTCGGCGATCGTCTCGCCGGTGCCGCCCGACTGTTTCGGGAAGTCCTTGAACTTGGGGAGGCCATCCTTCATGCGCAGCACGGTCGACTCGTAGTTGACGTGCAATGCGGGTGCGAACGGAAGCGCAGGGATCGTCGCCGCGTAGACGCTGACCAAGTCCCACTCCGGGTGCCGCGTCAGCACATGGCCGCCGCAGACCTTGCACCACTGCCGATAGGCGCGCTCGTTCTTGTGGTACTCCCCGAGTTTGTCGTCTCCTTGGGTCACCTTCACCGCCTCGGGCTTCCAGAGCGTGAATGCGTTGACCGGGCTGGCGGACCAGCTCCTGCAGGCGTTGCAATGGCAGTAGCCAGCGCCCACCGGATCGCCTGTGACGACAACCGTGACAGCGCCACAGAAGCACTGCCCTTTCGAGGCTTTTCCATCCTGGCTCATGAGTTCTCCCCTTCGCTCGAGGGTTGTCGCGACATCGCCCGCGCAGTATCTCGCGATGGTGAACGTGTCGCTTTCCATGCAAAGCGGCACTTTGCTTTCTGGCGGGAGGCGACCCAGTGGCTAGCTCAGATGTGGTACATCCCCGCGCCCTTCGACTCGGCCTCCCGACGGGCGATGTCCGCGATGGTGGTGCTTCGGAAGACGTCGCGCAGCGCCTCGACCCCCTGCTCCCAGATGCCGCCCGCTTCCTTGCCCTCGTCGCCCAGCCTGCCATCAAGGGACTGCACGACCTCGAGCACCGTGATCTCCTCCGGAGGCCGGGCAAGCGTGTAGCCGCCCTTGACGCCGCGGTGGCTCTGAAGCAGCCCATCGCGGCGCAGGGTCGTGAACAGCTGCTCCAGGAACTGCACGGGCATCCCTCGCCGCTCTGCGACCTGAGCAATCGGCACCGGACGCTCCCCCACACGCGCCAGCTCCGCGAGGCCGACCACCGCGTAACGGGACTTCGACGTCACCGAGATCATCCGAGCCTTTGTAGCGGAACGGGCGGCGTCGAGAAAAAGATCGGTGTTTCCGCGCGGATGCCGACGGCTTCCCGCGGCGGCCGCTAGGATGCGGACGCTGGCCTGAATTGGCCGGTTTGTGCTCTCGGGGACCGAGCGACCGTGGCTTATCCGGGCCGTCGTGGCCGGAGGGAGTGTTGTGAGCGAGGACCGACGCTGCATGGTCATAGACGCTGAGCCCATCGTGCGCCATGGGGTGCGCGAGCTGCTCGGCCGCCGGTACGAGGTAGAGGAGGCCGAGAACGGCAGCGGCGCCCTCGAGCTGCTCACCTCGATCGGTGACTTCGACATCGCGATCGTCGACCTGTGTCGCGCAAGCGGGCCGGACCACGACGAAGACCTCTCCGGAACGGCCGCAATCCGGGCCCTCCGCAAGGCGCAACCGGGTCTCGGGATCGTCGCCCACGGGCCCCAGGCTCAACGTCACGCCGCCACCGAGGCGATCAGGGCGGGCGCCACCGCCTACGTGGTCAAGAGCTCGCCGCTCGAGGAGCTGAACCGCGCGGTGGACGCCGCTCTTGAGTCCGAGCGGTTCGTCGACCCGGCGGCTGACGGCAGGGGCCGGTCCGCTCTCACACGCCGCCAGTGCGAGATTCTCCAGCTCTATGCCGACGGCCAGTCGACCGCGCGGGTCGCGACGCGGCTCGGCCTGAGCGCCGAGACAGTCCGCTCGCACACGAAGGCGATCTTGGCGCGACTAGGCGCCCGCGATCGCGCCCACGCCGTGGCGATCGCCTTTCGTAGCTCGCTAATCGAGTAAATCAATCCGGCGGAAGCCTCGGCTTCGCCTACGTTTCCGGCGGGCGAGGGAGCAGCCCTGACCCGGCAGGTCCACACGCAGCTACCGGGACTTCGTCCCTAGCCCACGCGGGGGTTGTTTGCTAGATCCAGCCGCGGTCGCGGGCGATGAGGACGGCCTGGGCGCGGTCCACCGCGTCGATCTTGCGGTAGACGTTGTGCAGGTGGGTGCGAATGGTGCTCACCGAGAGCGACAGCTCGGAGGCAATCTGCTTGTAGACCTTGCCCTCCGCGAGCCCGCGCAGCGCGTCGATCTCGCGCGCGGACAGCGGGCAGGGCTCCGAGCCGCGTCGGCGCTCCGTTCCCAGATAGGGAAACTCATAGAGGAGCGAGCCCAGCTGCTTGCGCTCGAGTCCGAGCCGCGAGGCAGCATCGACGATCGCGTCGGCGGGGGCGGCCTCGCCATGGGCATGGTGGACGATCAGGTCGGCCAGCCGGATGGCCGCCGCATGCCCGCCGGCACGCGAGGCGTGATGGCGCTCGATTGCGACCGCGACCCCACGGGGAAAACCCCAGCGCCTGGCGAGGACCGCCCCCACGAGGGCGTGGTCGATTCCGAGCTCGCGCCTCTCACATCGCACCCGCGCTTCGGGCGCCATCTTGCGGTCGTCGAGCTTCTCGAACTGCCCATACATCTCCCACAGGACCATGCGCCCGATATCGTGGACAAGCGCCGCGATCGCCAGCTCGTCTCGTTCCGGAAGCCGAGCCAACTCTCCGATCCGGTCGGTGGCGTGTCGCGTGGCCACGGCGTGCCGCCGAAAGCGCTCGTGCCGCTGGGCTTGGACGCTGGGCGAATTCAGCGGGTCATAAGTGTCGATCGAGACGACAACCTCTCGAACACCCGGCGCGCTCAGCTCATCGATCGCCTGGTGCACACCGCCCGTCCTGCCGTTAGGACTCGCCCCGCCTGCCGCACGCATGACGGCAATCGTCAGGGCGACATCGGACTCGATCGTCTGCGCGAGCTCCCCCGGTGACGCCGCCTCGCGATCGGAGGCGTGCAGGAATCGGCTGCGGGACTCGGCCAGTGCCGGCAGACGTGACACGGAATCGAACGCGATCGCCAGACGACGGCCGCCCTGTCCGCCACCGCGCTCTCTCTTCGCGGCCGGCTTCGGCGTCCCACCGCTCGCTTTCAGTGCCTTCGCCTTCCGGGACTTGGCGTGCGCTTGCGTGGAAGCGCCCTTCCGGGAGGGATTCCCGGCAGGCTTCCGCGGCGCCAGCGCCCGCTTCCGCGGTGCTCGCTGCTGCCGCTGTTTGGTCGCTACCTGAGGCATCGGGGGTACCGTCTCCATGATCGGCAGGGCGCGGGCTCACGTTTAGCCCAGGTGCCCGGGGACACCCCTCGTTCTTCCCTGGGCGACGCCCCGGTCGGGGCTCACCCCAGGCTCTTCAGCGCCTGCTCGATTCTGGCCAGGGACTCCTCGCGTCCCAGCGCGGCAAGCGAGTCGAAGATGCCCGGCGAGACCGTGGTTCCGGTGATCGCGACACGGATCGGCTGATAGATGGAGTTTGCGCTGAGGCCCGAGCGCTCCACGACCTGGCCCAGAGCCGCCTCGATCGCCGACGCGTCGAAGCCGTCAGCAGAGCGCAGTGCCTCGAGGGCTTCCGACAGCACGGAGCGCGCCTCGGGGGTCAGCATCCGGTCCCAGGCGCCCGCATCGTCGACCGGCCCCGCGAACAGGAACCGGATCAAGGGCCACACCTCTTCTAGCGTCTGCGCCTTATCCCGAACGATCTCGCACGCCCTCCTTCGCTGCTCCGGACTTGCAGCCTCGAATGCTTCCGCGTCGTGTGGGTTGCCCACGCGTCGCAGGTGAGCGGCCACCACCTGCTCGTAGGAGGGAAGCGCCAGCTCGCGCATGTAGCGCCCGTTGAGCCAGCGCAGCTTGCGCTCGTCGAAGATCGCCGAGGAACGGCCTACGCGATCGATCGAGAAGCGCTCGATCAGCTCCTCAGTGCTGAGGATCGTCGCATCGTCGTCGGTTCCCCAACCAAGCAGGGCGAGGTAGTTGCGGAGGGCGGCGGGTAGATAACCGCGCTGCCGTAGCTCCTGCACCGAAGCGGCGCCATGCCGCTTGGAGAGCTTGCGCCCGTCGGGCCCGTGCAGGAGCGGCAGATGCGCGTAGCGCGGTTCGGGGACACCGAGAGCGCGGAGCACCAGCAATTGCTTCGGCGTGTTCGAGAGGTGGTCGTCGCCGCGAACGACGTCGGTGATCCCCATGTCCGCGTCGTCCACCGCAACCGCGAGGTTGTACAGCGGGGTGCCGTCGCCCCGTGCGATCACGAAGTCGTCCTGGATCCGGTTCTCGAACCGGACGGCGCCGCGGATCATGTCCTCCACCACGGTCACCCCCTCGTCCGGCACCCGTAGTCGCACCGCTGCGCCGGGCTCGTCGCGGGACGTGCCCCGATAGCCCGCGCCACCGTGGGTCTCCTTCCAGGCGCGAACGTCCTCGGCGGTCGCCGGATCGGGGTAAGCGTGGCCGCCCGCGATCAGCTCGTCCACCCGTTCGCGGTGGCGCCGGCGGCGCTCGTGCTGGCTCAGCGGCCCCTCGTCCCAGTCGAGCTCCAGCCACCGCAGGGCGTCGAGGATCTGCTCCACGTTCTCGGGGACCGAGCGCTCGCGATCCGTGTCCTCGATCCGCAGCACCAGCGTGCCGCCCGAGTTCCGGGCCAATAGCCAGTTGTAAAGCGCCGTCCGGGCGCCGCCGATGTGCAGCGCCCCCGTCGGCGACGGGGCGAAGCGAAAGCGAGCCATTACGCCGTGAGACTAATCGCCCCCGATCCAATCGCGGCCGAATTGGGGCGTGGCCGCCGGTGACGGCCTTTAGGTGCTGAGAGCCTCCACCGCCGCCTCGTTCATGACGATGAACTGCTCGCCCGGCGGATCCAGTTCGAACTGGGCTCGATGGCCGAGCGCCAGAGCGGTCTCAAGGATGATCATCAGATCGGCGAGAAGCGAGCGGTGCTTCACGTAGTAGAGGTCGTGACAGAGCTTCCAGGCGGAGCCCTCGCTGGTCCCCGCATAGCCGCAGCGCACCTGCGCCCAGCCGGTGATGCCCGGCTTCACCAGACTTCGGCGCTCGTAGTGGGGAAAGCGGCGTTCGAGCTCCGAGACGAGCTGCGGCTGCTCGGGCCGTGGGCCGACCAGCGTCATCTCGCCGCGCAGGACGTTCCACAGCTGGGGAAGCTCGTCGACGTGGAGCTTGCGCATCAAGCGGCCGACGGGTAGAACGCGGTGGTCGTCACGGCTCGACCACTGTGCACCACTCGCCTGGGCGTCCGGGCGCATGGAGCGCAGCTTGATCATCTCGAACTCGCACCCGCCCTCGCCGACTCGGCGCTGGCGGTAGAACACGGGGCCCCCGTCCGACAGCTTGATGATCACCGCGAACAGGGCGATCAGCGGCGCAGCGAAGACCAGCGCCACGCCGCCGATTGCGAGGTCGAAGGCGCGCTTAGTGAAGGTCGGGGTGCGCCTATAGCGCGGGTGCATCAGGTACTGAAACCAGGCCGCGTTGATCTGCCCGACCGGAACGTGGCCCAGCAGCTCCTCGTAGAACTGGCTTGCCTCGATCAACTTCACCGGCAGATCGAGGCAGCCGGCACCAACAGCTTCGAAGATTTCGAGGCGAGAGACCTCCCCGGAGGGGCCCTGCGCGTGGACGAGCAACTCGATCTGGTGAGCAGGGACGATCCGACGGAGGTCCTCGATCGGGCCGAGATACGGAACCTCGGTTGCCAGCTCAGCAGGAGATCGGCCATTGACGGAGACCCACCCGAGGACCCGGTAACCGTGAACCCTCGCCATCGCGATCTCCTTGCTGAGCCCATCGGCGACCTCCGGGTCGCCGATGACTGCGATGCGCACCCCAACGCTCATGTCGAAGCGGCCCCTGATCCAGCACCCGAAAGCCGCGAGCGGCAAAGCGCCCACGACTGCGGGGATCAGGGAGTCCCCCAACGAGCCCATTCCCGTGGAGAGGGCCACCGCCCAGGCCAAGAGAGCCCCGAGCAGCGGGCTGAGAACGCAAGTGGCGAACCTGGCGATCGGCATCAGGTGGAGCGGATACCTCGTGCGGCTGACCAGCTGGTTCGCGACAAAGATCAAGACGGCGACAACCATCCCCCAGTAGGGACGGCCACTGTGCGTGAAGGCGAGCACGCCGGCGGCGGTTGCAGGCACAATCCCGAGCGCGATGAGGTCCAGCAGGCGACGCGCGCCCAGGGGCCCCAGCGACCAGGATCGAGATTGCTTAGGCGCGCTCATCAGACTCGCCGGCGGCGCTCAGTCTCCGAAGGGCGGCCCCAGCGCCAACCAGCACCATGGCCGCGAAAGCCAGGATCACGAGATCGACGCCGGTGAACGGAAGAGCGCTGATCACCGGATCGTCGGGGCCTGCGGTCGTGGCCTGATGCACCTGGTGCCGTGCGAGCGTTACCTGGTCGTCGTATTGGGTCGATGTCGGGCTTGAGGCCTGCGCTGCGGCCGCCCCCGGAACGAGCAGCGCAGCGGTGACGACAGCCGACACGATCAGCTTCCGGCCTCGAACGGGGAGGGGCGCGTGATCCCGTCGACCGGGATCGCGCGAAGTCAGCTTGTCCACCTTGGAATCCAGGATGAGCGCCGTCGGTAGTTGAGCTCTACAACCCATCAGAGCACCGGCAGTTGCGTTCCGTCTTGAGCCGCGAGCGGCTCGGGGCAGCCGAGCAGGAAGCCCTGTCCGTACGGAATCCCGATCTCCGTGAGCGCCTCCAGCTGATCCTCCTCCTCGAGGCCCTCGGCCACCACCGTGAGGCCGAGCTCGTGTGCCATCGAACGGACCGCGTCAAGGAGTGCCGAGACGCGCCGGTTGCGCGCCGCGTCCGTGGTCAGGGAACGGGGGATTTTGATGATGCCCACCGGCAATCGCACGAGGTGCTCAAGGGAGTGGCGGGTGCCGAAGTCCCCGATGGCCACCCGCACGCCCAGACGGCGGACTGACTCCAGACGGCTGGTCGCGAGAATCAGCCCAGCCATCAGCTCGGTCTCCACGACCTCGAGGATCAGACGATCCGCCGGAACCTCGGAGTCGGCCAGCGCGTTCTCAAGGTCGGTGAGGAAGTGCGAATGCTCGAGCTGGCTCGAGGAGACGTTCACGCATACAAAGCCTGGGTTGAGCCGGCCCGGCTCTGAGCAATCCGCGAGCGCCCTTCCGAGCGTGAAGCGAAACAGCTCGGACATGACGCCTGATGCCTCGGCGACCGGCAGGAACTCGGTCGGGAGCAGCTCGCCACGATTTGGATGACGCCAGCGGACGAGCGCCTCGTGGCCGGCTATCCGGCGGCCATCAAGCGCCAGGATGGGCTGGTAATGCACCACAAGCTGGTCGTTGCGGATCGCCGCCGGCAACTCGACCCCGAGGCGGTACCGAAGGGCCGCTTGCTCATACATCGAGCGCCGGAACACGGCGGAGCGGCCCTTGCCGCCGTCCTTTGCTGCGTACATCGCGAGATCGGCATTTCGCAGTAACTCCCCCGAGCTCTCTGTCCCCGGCCTCGCTATCGCAATGCCGACGCTGACTCGCGTGCCGCCGCTGCCGTTCGAGCTCTCGCCGCGCAGGGCGCGCGCGATCCGGTCGGCCACCTGCTGTGCCTCCGCCTCATCGACGACGTCCTCGAGCAGGACACCAAACTCATCGCCGCCGAGCCGCGCCGCCGTGTCGTGTGGGCGCAGGCACCGCTGCAGCCGAGTCGCGGTCCGGATCAGTACCTGGTCGCCCGCGGCGTGACCGTGCATGTCATTGATCGACTTGAAGTCGTCAAGGTCGATGAACAGGACTCCCAGCGGCGCCTGGGACCGCCGGGTCAGCGCATGCTTGAGGCGTTCGACGAACAGAACGCGGTTTGCGAGACCTGTGAGAGCGTCATGCAGAGCGTGATGCCTAAGCTCCCGTTGGAGCCGTCGAAGCTCCATGAAGGACTCGCTGAGCCGGTCGACCTCCAGCGCCGCCCCAGCATGGGCGGCGAGCAGCTCCACGAGCGCCAGGTGATCCCTAGTGAAGCCCTCCAGCTCGTTGACCGGATCCGCGGCGAGCACCGCGCCTTTGAAGCTGCCGGCGTGGACTATCGGAGCGGCAATCGCCTCTTGGATCCCCTCCGCGCGCAGTCCCTCCTTCACCTTGGGGCTCGCCGACTCGGGCAGGCGCGCCGCTCGGCGCAGGCCCGCCACCGCATTCCACACGGCATCTTTCGAGGGATCGATCGCGCGTGGACGAGCCACCGGCCGGCCCGGCTCCAGTCTCGCTCGAAGGGCGGTTGTCGCCCCTTCGTGCGAGAGCAACATTAGCTCGGTTCTGCGGGCGCCCAACATCCTGTGGGCATGGTCGAGCAGAACCGCGACCGCGTGTTCGGCGTCGGGCGCTTCGCAGATAGCGCGCGTAGCTCGCGCGAGCTCCTCGAGAAAAACGCGCTGCATGGTCAGTCCCAACCGACGCTCGACCGGAAGTTTCCCGACGAGCTCTGCGTGCGCCATGAGCTGCAGGCCATACCCTCGCCGGTCCGGCCATCGTCGCGGCTACTGGAGCTGGTCCAGCCATCCCCGCGGCCGTCGCCGTCGGAGTCATCGGCGTCCACCGTCCA
Organism: Solirubrobacterales bacterium; assembly: GCA_035573435.1. Classification (GTDB taxonomy): domain Bacteria; phylum Actinomycetota; class Thermoleophilia; order Solirubrobacterales; family 70-9; genus AC-56. The sequence goes on along the minus strand of DATMZR010000036.1, from coordinate 103,303 downwards.
GTAGCCGCGCGTCCAGGGCACCGAGGCCAACGCATTGAGGAGCAAGACGCGTCGCATGGTCAACCCCAGCCGACGCCCGACCGGCGCCAGTCCGAGCTCGTCCAACCGCCGCCTAGTGATACTGCTGGCCTCCCTGCCACAGTCGTAACTTCCCCTCGCCTAAACCTCTGCCGTTCGTAAGAACCCTGCCCTCCATCCCTTTGGAGGGGCGAGACCTAGAACCACCCTGCGGGGGAGCCTGGAGCGCCTTCTACCCTAATTTCGTACCCAGATCAGGGTAGATTTACCTCAAATCGGGGAGGTGGAAGCCGGTATGACAGGCGTGCAGCATGCCGGCGGGCGGTACTTGCTCCTGGGCGAAGTTCTGGCCGCTGGCGAGTTTATGGCGATATCCGCCACAAACCCGCCAGGGCTCGCCTTTACTGGTGGCCTCCGCCTCGCCTTTACTGGTGGCCTCCGGCCCTCGCTAGGGTGCCGCCAATGGCATTGGAATGCGAAGAACGCGGCGTCCGGTGCTGATCGGAGCCCATGTTTCCACCGCAGGCGGGCTCGCAAAGGCCGTCGAGCGTGGCGTGGAGCTCGACTGCGATGCCATCCAGATCTTCCATCAGAGCCCGCGCATGTGGAGGCCGACCCGCTACACGGAGGAGGACTTCGAAGCGTTTCGCCAGGCGATGGCCGACTCGCCGCTCCAAGCGGTGGTCATCCACGCTGTCTACCTGATCAACTGCGCCAGCAAGGAGCGCGAGGTCCGGCGCAAGTCCCTCACCTCGCTGACGCACGCGCTGCGGATCGGCGATGGGATCGACGCCGCAGGGGTTGTCCTCCACGCCGGGGCGCGCAAGGGAGAGCCCCAGGGCCCCTCGGTGAGGCGCGCCGGCAAGGCGATCAGCCAGGCGCTCCAAAGCTCGGAGCGCACGCCGCTTCTGCTCGAGAACACCGCCGGCACGCAGGGGCCACTCGGCCGCAACTTCGACGAGCTCGCCGAGCTGATTGAAGCCGCCGGAGGCGGTGAGCGCCTGGGCGCCTGCCTGGACTGCTGCCACCTGCTGGCCTCGGGGTTCGAGATCCGCACGCGCGAGGCGCTCGCCGAGGTGGTGGACGAATTCGACGCCAAGGTGAGACTCGACCGGTTGCTCTGCCTGCACGTGAACGATTCCAAGGTGCCCCTCGGCTCGAACCGCGACCGGCATGCGAACCTGGGCGACGGGGAGCTGGGGCGCAAGGGGCTTCGCCCGTTCCTATCCGAGCCGCGTTTCGATGGGCTGCCGGCGCTGATCGAGACCCCGGGCCCAGACGGCAAGGGCCCGGATCGCAGGGAGGTGCGAACCGCGAAGCGCCTCCGCAAGGAGGCCCTAGCTCAACGCTAGCGGCCTGGGCTAGCGACGAAGTCGCGGCAGCAACGTGTGGACCTGCCGGGTCAGGTCCGCGCCATTGCCCGGCGGAAACGTAGGCGAAGCCGAGGCTTCCGCCGGATTACTTAGGCCAGGGCGTCGCGCAGGTCGAACGTCTGAGGCTCGCCTGCGCCGCAGTCGAAGAAGCCCGGGTTGACGCACTCGTGGGCGGGCCCCACCTGCTCGTAGGCCGGCTCCACCCGGGTCTGACACTGAGGCAGAGGCTCGCCCGTCATCTTGATGCCGCCGTAGCCGCCGTCTCGCTCGGCAGCCTCGAACATCGCCAGGTCGATCTCGGCGCGAAAGACCTTGCGCATGCAGCCCATGTACTGACCGCCGCTGAGCGGATCCACGTAGCTGTACAGATAGCGACAGCGAAGCTCCAGGCAGCCGCGAGGGTCAACGAGACGGTCGCAGAAGGTGCGGCACCGACGGCACTCGCCGGCCCGGACACTCTCCTGCTCTCGTTGCTTGAGCGGCATGTGGGAAGTCTAAACGCGCCGCATTCAGGCCGCCAGCGCTTGTGGGCCCAGCAGGTGGTCGAGCTCGGCACGGAGGGCCTGGGACGGGGTGACGCAGTACTCGCGGCCAAATCGGAGTCGCCGGGTGCCCTCGCGTGTCTCCATCTCGAGCACCACCTCGCAGTCGCCCGGAAAGCTTTGGAACAACGCCTTCAGCTCCTCGACGAGCTCGGCCCCGAACTCGCCTGCGCTGACTCGCAGGAGGATCCGATCGGGTCGGCGAGCCTTGGCCTTGGCTCGCGCCGCCGCCACCTCGTCCTCGCCCGGCTCGAATGGCTCGGCCTCGGCGACCACGAGGCTGGTCTCGCCGCGGCCCTTGTGATCGACTCGGCCCCGCACCAGGATCACGCGATCGAGCTCGATCCGGTCCGCCGCCTCCGAGGTCGCGTCGCGGACGAAGAGCTCCACCCGCCCCTCCAGATCGTCGAGGGTCGCGAACATCACGTGGGCGCCGCTGCGCGTGCGGACCCGCTTGCGCTCGCTGACGATCCCGCCCACGGAGACCCACGCGCCGTCCTCCTTGCGCCCCACCTCCTCCAGCGAGCAGTCCACTCGTTCGCGAAGCGCGTCGCGAACCTCGGCGAGCGGGTGCGCGGAGAGAAACGTGCCCAGGGTTTCCTTCTCGAGCCCCAGCAGCTCCCGCTGGTCGAATTCCTCGCTCGGGACCGGCGGCCGCTCCTCCCCGGCCCCACCGGCCGGCGTCGCCGCGCCCCCGGGCTGCTCGCCGCCGAGGTCGAAGATCGAGCCCTGCCCGCGCCGAGCGTCCTCCTGAGACTTCGAGGCGCTCGCCTGGGCCACGGACAGCACCTCGAGCATTCCCTTGCGGCTCGCGCCGGTCGAATCGAGGGCGCCGCACTTGATCAGGCACTCGACCGCCCGTTTGTTGACCGCCCGGGCGTCCACCCGGTCGCAGAAGTCCCAGATCGATGAAAAGGGGCCGCTGCTCTCGCGTGCCCTGATGATCCCCTCCACCGCCTGGTGGCCGACGTTCTTGACTGCGTCGAGGCCGAAACGGATCGACTTGCCGCTCACCACGAACCCGTGGTCGGACGAGTTGACGTCCGGAGGCAGCACCTGGATGCTCATCTCCTCGCAACGATTGACGAAGAAAGGCACCTTGTCCTTGGTGGTCATCACCGAGGAGATCACGGCAGCCATGTACTCGGCGGGGTAGTTCGCCCGCAAAAAGGCGGTTCGATAGGCGATCAGCGCGTAACAGGCCGCGTGGCTTCGGTTGAAGCTGTAATCCGCCGCGGCCGTCATCAGCGACCACAGGTCCTGGGCGACCCGGCGATCGGTCCCCGAATCCGCGAGGCCGGCCAGGAACTTGTCCTTCATCTGCGCCATCAGGTCGCGCTTCTTCTTCCCCACCGCCTTCCGCAGATCGTCCGCCTCGGCAGGACTGAAGGCCGCCATCTGCTTGGCGATCTCCATCAGCTGCTCCTGGTAGATGCAGCACCCGTACGTGGACTCGGTGATCGAGCGTAGACGAGGATCCGCGTAGCGAACCGACGCGGGGTCGCGCTTGCCGTTCGCGTAGTCGTCGATGAAGCGCATCGCCCCCGGCCGATACAGGGAAACCAGGGCGACGATGTCGTTGAAGTCGGTCGGGCGTACCCGGCGCAGCGCGTCGCGCATGCCGTCCGACTCGAGCTGGAAGACGCCAACCGAGTTCCCCCCTGACAGCATCTCGAAGGTCTTGGCGTCGTCGAGCGGGATCGCCTCGATCTCGATCTCCACGCCTCGGGAGCGCTCGATGATCTCGACCGCGTCCTCGATCACGTCGAGGTTGCGGAGCCCCAGGAAGTCCATCTTCAAGAGGCCCATCTCCTCGATCGGCCCCATCGAGTACTGGGTGACGATCTTGTAGGCGCGCTCGGCGCGGCCGCCGTTCTGGGGGCCGACGGCGTTTGGCTCGCGCTCGGCGCCGCCACCGCGATCCTCCGCGAGCTGAAGGGGAACGATGTCCGCAAGAGGCCGATCGGCGATCACAACGGCGGCGGCGTGAATCGAGTTGTTGCGGACGATCCCCTCGAGGCCGCGCGCAACATCGATGATGCGGCGCGCGTCGCCATCGGAGTCGTAGGTGTGCTTGAGCTCCTCCCCATCCGCGAGGCACTCCCTGAAGCTCGGATTCCGGCCGAGCACCGGCTCGGGTATCTGCTTGGCGATCCGGTCGCCGGTCGCGTAGTCGAAACCCAGGACCCGCGCTGCGTCGCGGGTCGCAGCACGGGGCGCCATCTTGCCGAAGGTGATGATCTGCGCCACCGACTCGCGCCCGTACTTTTCGCCCACATAGCGGATCACTCGCTCCCGACCGCGAACCGAGAAGTCGATGTCGATGTCCGGCATCGACTTGCGGGCCGGATTGAGGAAACGTTCGAAGAGCAGCTCGTTGGCGAGCGGGTCGAGGTCCGTGATGTTGAGGCAGTACGCGACGATCGAGCCCGCCGAGGAGCCACGACCCGGGCCGACGGCGATCCCATTTTCCTTGGCGTGCCTGACGAAGTCCCACACGATGAGGAAGTAGGAGTCGAAGCCCATCTCGGCGATCACCGAGAGCTCGAACTCCAACCGCTCGCGGGCCTCCCCGGGGGGCGGATCCCCATAGCGACGCGCGAGGCCCTCGGTGGCGAGTCGCCGCAGCATCGCGGTCGGCTCCTCGTTCTCCGGCGTCGGGAAGCGAGGCAAGAGGAGCTGGCCGAGCTCGATCTCCACGTCGCAGCGCTCGGCGATCTCCAGGGTGGTCGGCACCGACTCGGGCCAGCGCGAGAACGACTCCGCCATCTCGGCGGGGCTCTTGAGGAAGAACTCGTTTGTCTCGAAGCGCAGCTTCGGCTGCTCGACGGTGGACTTGGTCTGCATGCACAGAAGCGCGGCGTGGTTCGAGTAGTCCTCCCGGCGCAGGTAGTGAACGTCGGCCGTGGCCACCAGCGGCCGGCCGAGCTCCTTTGCCGTTCGGACGATCCCCTCATTGGCCTTCTCCTGCTCCGCCAGCCCATTGGCCTGGATCTCGAAGTAGACGTTGTCCGGCCCGAAGACGCCCAAGAGCTCGTCGACATGGGCGCGGGCATCCGCCGGCCGCTCCTCCACCAGGCGCCGACAGAAGCGCGACTGGAGGCATCCGGTGAGGGCGATCACCCCTTCCGAATGCCGCTCCAAGAGCTCCAGGTCAACGCTTGGCTTCCCGCGCCCGAATCCCTCGAGGAAGCCGGCCGACGTGAGCTTCACGAGGTTCCGAAAGCCGCCATCCGAGGCCGCGAGCAGGGTCAGGTGGTTGCGCTCGAGGCGCTCCCCGGCGCGCCGCCGGTCGTCGACCAGATAGGCCTCCAGCCCCAGGATGGGCTTGATTCCGTGCTTGTGGCAGGCCTTGTAGTGCTCTACAGCCCCGTTCATCACCCCGTGATCGGTGAGGCCAAGGGCCGGCATGCCCAGCTCTGCAGCGCGCGCGGCCAGCCCGCAGTCCGCGCCGTCAGCGTCCTTGGCGGCGATCTTGCAGGCGCCGTCGAGCAGCGAGTACTCGCTGTGGACGTGCAGGTGGACAGCTTCCCCGCTCACGAAGGGATCATTTCAATCGGCCCAGATGCCACCGGCAGCCGAACACGCACCGTGCGACGATTCCCGACGATGATCTGGCTCTTGCGACACGGCGACGCGGAGGAGGCCGCCGAGGACGACGCGGCGAGGAGGCTGACCGAGACGGGCGAGCGGCAAGCGGAGGTCGCCGGCCGGGCCCTCGAGGCAATCGATGACGGCATTGGTGCCTGCCTGACTTCTCCCAAGATCCGTGCCCGCGACACGGCGCGCATCGCCTGTCGCAAGCTGGGCGTCGACGTCGAGGAGACCGAGATGCTTCGGGGCGGCGACTTCGAGCTGGAGCGAGTGGCGGCCCAGGCCGGCACCCAGGGATGGGCCGGAAACGTGCTCTTGGTAGGTCACGAGCCCGACTTCTCACACGCGATCGAGGCGGCCACGGGTGCCCGGGTCAAGCTCAAGAAGGGCGGGCTGGCCGGAATCGAGAACGGCACCTTGAGAGCCCTGCTGACCCCCGCGCAGCTGGGCGCGATCGCGACCGGGCCCTAGCAGAGCGCAGTCCAGGGTTTTAAGCTGCCGTTCTTCAATGGAGGCGCTCGTAACCGGCGGGGCAGGCTTCATCGGCTCTAACGTGGTCGATGCGCTGGTCGCGCGTGGCGACCGGGTCGTGGTGATCGACGATCTGTCGACCGGGCGACGCCAGAATCTCGACGACGCCATCGCCAAGGGTGCTCTGCTGCTGGAGACGGACATCACCGACAAGGCTGCCCTCAGCCGCACCTTCGAGGCCCACTCACCCGACGTCCTCTTCCACCTCGCCGCTCAGATCGACGTGCGCCGGTCCGTGTCCGATCCGGTCTTCGACCTGGGCGTCAATGTTGGCGGGACGCTCAACCTGCTCGAGGCAGCCCGGCAGAAGCCCGGGTCACGCGTCATCCTGGCCTCGACCGGCGGGGCAGTCTACGGCGAGGGCAGCGGGCGCCCGCTTCCACTCGACGAGCGAGCCGAATGCATGCCCGATGCCCCTTACGGCCAGAGCAAGTACACGGCCGAGGGCTATTTGTCTCTCTACAGCCGCCTCTACGGCGTCTCAACGATCTCGCTGCGGCTCGGCAACGTGTACGGATCGCGGCAGGACCCTCTCGGGGAGGCGGGCGTCGTGGCGATCTTCTGCGGGGCGCTCCTCGACGGGGGCGTCCCGAAGGTGTTCGGCGACGGCCACCAGACGCGCGACTACATCTACGTTGGGGATGTGGTGGACGCCTTCCTGACTGCAGCGGAGTCGGAGGCGCAAGGGACCTACAACATCGGCACCGGGGTCGAGACCAGCGTGCTGGAGCTCGGCCGCCTGCTGGCGGGCATCTGCGACCAAGAGTTCGATCCAGAGATGACTCCCGCCCGCCCGGGCGAGGTGCAGCGCATCGCGATCGACAGCTCGCTCGCCGCCCAGAACCTGGGCTGGCAGGCCCGGACGAGTCTCGAGCAGGGCCTGCGGGCAACCGCGGATTCAATCGCCTAGCGGGCCAGTAGCTTTGCCGGGATGTCAGCCGGCCCAGAAGCCACAGCCGCGCCCGTCGCGCCCGCCGACCGGGAGGCCGCCCCGGCACCGAGCCGGCGGGTGGAGCCGGCGGCGGTGCTGTTGCTCGCCGTCCTCACGATCGTCTGGTCGTGGTGGGCCGCGAAGGACGGCGCCTTCTTCGGGACCGTGTTGCTCCCGGGGACGATCCTGCTCTGCGCCACCACCGTTGTGCTTGCCTGGACCGCTCCCTGGCGCGGCAGCCTGCGCCCCTCGCGGCCGGCGACCATCGCCTTCGCCTTGCTTGCCGGGCTCGGCGGATGGGCGGCGCTGTCCGCGCTTTGGAGCCCGGCCCCGGACGTCGCGATAGAAGACGGCCAGCGCATCCTCACCTACGCGCTGGCTTTCGGGCTGGGGATCTGGCTCTGCAATCTGCTGGGCAACCGCCTGCATCTGGCGTGGGTTCCGCTCGCCGTCGCGGGGGCGTTTGCGGGCACGGTCGCCGTGCTCGGCCTGCTCACCGGTGATCACGTTGCGCACTATCTCGAGGGCGACGGAACGCTCGAGTTTCCGCTCGGGTACCGGAACGCGAACGCGGCCTTCTTCGCAATCGCCCTGTGGCCGGCGCTGGGGCTGGCGTCACACCGCGGCAGCGTCTGGCCCGTGCGTGCCCTTGCGCTGGCGACCGCGACGCTGTGCCTCGAGTTGGCGATGCTCAGCCAGAGCCGTGGATCCCTGATCGGCGGCGCGGCGGCGTTGTGCGTCTATCTGCTCTTCTCCGAGGACCGGGCTCGCAGGATCTGGTGGTTGGCGCTCGCCGTTCTCCCAGCGTTGCTCATCCTCCCCGCCCTGATCGATCTCTACCGCGCCGCGAATGCGGACGGTCCGCTGCAATCGGCGCTCGATGAGTTGCACGCGGCCGGGCGCGCCGTCGCGCTCACCTGCGCCGGCTCGCTGGCGTTAGGCGCCGTGGCCTCCCTGCTGGGGAAGCGCATTCCCGCCTCGGAGCGCCGGGTCCAGGTCGCCAATCGCGTCACCCTCGCCGGACTCGTGACCGCGGTGCTCGCCGGCTCGATCGCCTTCGCGGTGGCGGTCGGCAATCCCGTCGATTGGATCGATCAGCGTGTCTCCCAGCTGTCCAGCGGCCAGAATGCCAACCTGAGCGCCGAGTCGAACCGCTTCTCCTCGCTGAACGCCGCCACCCGGCGCCCCGCGATCTGGCGGGTGGCACTGATCGATGCCCGCGAGGAGCCCCTGCTTGGCGAGGGTGGCGGCGGCTTCCTGTACAGCTATCTGCGCGACCGGGAGGAGGACAGCCCGGTCTCGGTTCACGACGCGCATAACATCGCGCTGGAGAACCTGTCCGAGTTCGGCTATCCAGGGTTGCTGTTGTTCCTCGGCGCAATCGCAGCAGCCGGTCTCGGGGCGGTGCGGGCGCGACGCCTGGGCCCCCAACCAGCGTGGTTATCGATCATCGCCCTGACAGCCGCCGCCTACTGGCTTGGGCATGCGTCCTTCGACTGGTTCTGGCCGTACCCGGCACTCACCGCGCCGGTCCTCGCTCTGCTCGGCTCGGCCTGTGCGCCGGCTCTCAGGATCGTCGGTGACGCGCCCCGGGGTCAGGGTCGTCGCTGGCTGGCTGTGGCCGCCGTGGTGCTCGCGGTCTCGGCGGTCGCGCCCTATCTCAGTCACCGTTACGTCAACGACGCCTATGGCGAATGGCGGTCCGACCTCTCGCGCGCCTACGACGATCTCGATCGTGCCGAGACGTTCAACCCGCTGAGCATAGATCCGGTGCTCGCCGAGGGCGCAATCGCCCGCGCCGACCGGGATCGAGCTCGCGCGATCGACGCCTTTCATCAGGCGGCGCGGGACCGCCCCGAGGAATGGGCGGCGCACTTCAACCTGGCGGAGCTCTATGCCCGGCGCTCGCCTCGGCGGGCCCGCCGAGAGCTGGCGATCGCCGAGCGACTCAACCCTTATGACCCCCAGGTCCTGGCTCTGAAGGAGGACCTCGGCACTCGCTCGCCGGGCGGCCGGGGCTGATACCGGCGCGCGGGCCGCGGCGCGTTCCGGGCCCGCTCCCCTCATTTGCTGGCCCGGATGCGCGCCGCGGTTCAGGACCGGCCGCGGGGCTGCTCAGCCGACAGTGATCATGCCGTGCTGGAGCGCCATGGCCACGGCCTGGGCCCTAGTCCGCGCCCCGAGCTTGGCCTTGGCGTTTCGGACGTGGGTCTGCACCGTCGCCGGGGAGAGCTCGAGCATCTCCGCGATCTGCTCGTCGGTCGCCCCGGCAGCCAACATCGTGAGCACCTCCCGCTCGCGGGGGGTCGGCCCACCTCGGCCAAAGCGGCTGTTGACCCGACTCGATCGGCGCTGCTCTGGTAGCGCCTGCCGGGTGGTTTGTGCGTTATCGACTCGAGCGTCAGTCGTCGTCAGGATCAGCAGGTGGCGACTCGGCAGCACATTGGCCACCACGCTGAGGTTCACCTCGTGCACCTCGGCGGCCTGGGAGTTGAGCTCGAACGGCCCGGCGTGTCCTCCGCCCTCGCGGAAGGCGCGCCAGACGTGGTCGAGGCGCTTGCGCATGCCGGGGGCGAGGAAGTCGTCCACCGTGCGGCCGAGCGCAGCCGATCGGGGAAGGCCGAGCAGTCGGCAGGCCGCCAGATTGACCTCCAGGCAGCGTCGATCGTCGTCGACCACGAGGATCGCGAGCTGAGTCGGGACGGCCGCCGGGCCCGTGGCGCCGGCCAGCTCCGGGGTGATGCTATTCACCGGCCTCACCCACGATGAACCTCACTGGCCTCGCCCACGATGAACCGATGGCGCGGGGCTCGAAGCGCCCGATGGGCGTCCCGCCCCGCCAGGACTACGGTCTCGACGATGATCAGCCAATCCGCCAAGATCGAACGTCGCTTGATGTAGAAGAGGTCGTGGCAGAGCTTCCAGGCGGTGCCCAGCTCAGAGCCGGCGTAGCCGCACCGTAGCTGCGCCCAGCCCGTGATCCCCGGCTTCACGAGATGCCGGCGGATGTAATGCGGGAACCGGTTCTCCAGCTCGGCGCAGATCTCCGGACGCTCAGGCCGCGGGCCGACCAGCGTCATCTCGCCTCGCACAACGTTCCACAGCTGTGGGAGCTCGTCGATGTGAGTCCGGCGCAGGAACCTGCCGAGCCGCGTCACGCGCTCGTCACCGGGCTCGGACCACTGCGGCCCGCTGAGCTCCGCGTTCGGCACCATCGTCCGGAGCTTGATGAGCTCGAACTCCTTCCCACGCTCTCCGACGCGCCGCTGCCGATAGAAGACGGGCCCACCGTCGGCCAGCTTGATTCCCAGCCCGGCGATCCCGATCAGCGGCACCACGAAGACCGCCATCCAGGCCGCGTTGGCCAGGTCGAAGCAGCGCTTCCAGAGCGGGGACGTCGGTCGGAAGCGCGGATGCATGATGTAGCGGAACCAAGCCGAGTCCGTGGTCCCGAGCGGCACATGGCCCAGCAGGTCCTCGTAGAGCTGGTTCGCATCGAGCATCCGCACCGGTAGATCCAGGCAGGAATCCGCGATCGACACGTATGGGTCGTGATACGGATCGGCGCCCTCGCCGGCGTCGGTGGGCTCTGCACGCCCGCAGACCAGCAGCTCGATCCGCCTCTCCAAGACGGCCGAGCGAACGTCTTCCAGGCTGCCGAGGTAGCGGAGGCGACCGGTGCCCACCCCCGGCGTGTCGGGACCGGGCGCCCCGCGCCCGAACCAGCCGATCACCTCGTAGGCGCGGATGCCGGCCGCGTCGAGCTCTTCGGCGAGATCCGAGGCGAAGCCTGCCGACCCGATCACCCCGACCTGCACGTGTCGATCATCGTCGAAGCGGGTCGTCACCCAGGCACCCAGGGCCATGATCAGCCAGGCGCCGGCGACCGGCGCCTGGAACTCTGCGAGCGGCAGCGCCTGACCGGTGACCGCAAGCACCCACGCAGCGGCCGCAGCCCCGAGCACGGGCGCAACGAGGCCCAGTGCCAGCCGCGCCGTTGGCATCAACCCCAGCGGCAGGGTGGAGCGGTCGACGAGCAGCAGAGCGGCGAGGATCGCCGTCGCGACCAGCACCGAGGAGCCGAGCTCATCGGTGTGTGCGTAAGCGATGAGCCCCGCCGCCACGGCCGGGCTCACCTTGAAAGCGATCAGGTTGACCAGGCGCTGGGCCTCGAGCGCACGGAGCGCCACGGGGACGACGACCCGAGAGTGGTTGGGTGTATCCAGCATCTCTTCGTCCTCCGCTCGCTCCGCGGCCCCGTCTCGCCTCCTGCTCCCCTGTTTCTAGGCGCCTAAGAGGAAGGCCGCCTGGCCGGATCGGAAAGCCGCCGCAGAGTCAGGCCGGCACCCATCAGAGCGACCGACGCGAGTGCGAGGATTCCGACATCGAAGCCGGTGAACGGAAGGCCACTCACCACGTGATTCTCGCCGCTCGAGGGACTGGAGGGCTCGGATGGCCCGCCGCCGCCTCCACTGGCCGCGATCTGGTGATTGGTCGGGTTGTACTGGTAGTCAGTGGGAGAGCCCGCCAGCGCAGCGGTCGGAACTGCGAGCGCAACGATGGCGAGTGCCAAGGCAATCCACAATCCCCACTGAGGCCGTGGACGCTGGCCTGCGATTCGATTCAACATGCTTATTTCTCCTGCCGTCAGCGACGACGCTGTTACCCCCCCGGAGTCCCGCAATCCATCTTGCCATGCAACCGCGGGTGAAGAGGGGACGGGGGCAACCCCTGCCTGGGATCTACCCCACCTGGGTTTTCGGGACGGGACCAGAATGCCCAGTTGAGGCACCGGAAGTCAACAGATGGGGTCCCAGTTACCTGGTTTTGCGGCCCGCGTTACCCCAATGCGGTTAGTGTTAGCCTGCCGGAAAAGCAAGCTTCGCCGTCGAGGGACGGCGGGCCGCGAGACGGAGGACAGTTGACCGAAGATACGCACCGATCCGTTCGCGGCGACGGTCAGGGGACGCCTCTCTCCGTGCGGGAGCGGCAGATCCTCGGCATGATCGCCGCCGGGGAGAGCGGCGCCCAGATCGCTGAGACGCTGGTCCTGTCGCCGGAGACCGTGCGCACGCACATTCGCAACGCGATGTCCAAGCTGGGCGCCACCAGTCGCGCGCAGGCCGTTGCGCTGGCCTTCCAGCGCAACGAGATCGGCGATCACATGAACGCCGAATCAGATGCCGCGGCGCCGCAGCGCGAAGCCGAGCCCGCAGCACCCGCGACGGTCCGCGGCGGGCGCACTCGAGCCCGAGCCAACCTCGCGGCCGGGAAGTCCGACGAGACGCTGACGACGCTGCTCGCGGGGCTGGTTTCGCTCTATGACGTCGACGGAGGCACGGTATTCCTGGCCGAGGAGGACGGGCTATCGCTGCGCCGCGCCGCAACGCAGGGGGCCAGCGACCAGGCCGGCGACCACCATCACCCCGAGCGGGTCTCGCTCGGCCAAGGGACGCTCGGCCGCGCGGCGCTCGAACGCCGGGCGCAACTGGTTCACGGCTCGGGGTCCCACGGCGACGCCCGTGGCCGAACCACGATCTACGCGCCGATGACCGCCTCGGGAAGACTGGTCGGGGTGATCTGCCTGACGACGCGGCCAAGCAGGCTCACGGGACGAGGAGAACTCTTGCTGCTGCAGGCGTTCGCGGGCAGGGTCGGCGAGATCCTGGTCTCCTCGAGCGGCGATCCGCCCGCCCGCCTGACGGAGACGCTGGAACGCTTCCGCGCCTCCTGGTCGGCCGCCGGCGCTCCCTGAACGGCGACCTCAGGACGGGTCCCCGAAGCCCTCGAGCGCTGCCTCGACGGTCGTGTCGATCGGAGCGGCGCGATCGATGTCGCACAGCTCGAGGACGCGACGCATCGGCGCCTCAGCCGGGACCACGAGCCGCAGCCGTTGGCGGTGCGTCCGCAACCTTCGCGCCAGGTCGAATAGAAGTTCGATTCCGGCGCTGTCCAGGTAGGTCACCTGCGAGAGGTCGATGACCAGGCCTGCCGCCTCGGAGGTCAACCGCTTCGCGAGCGCCGTGCTCATCTCCGCGGCGTTGACGCTTTCGATCTCGCCCGCGACGCGTCCCACGATCACGTTGCCGGTCTCCTCAAACTTCAAATCCGCCAGCGGGCCTCTCATGCCGAAGTCTCGCTTCGCAAGCGTCGCCTCAGTGTGACCGTGGTGCCCTTCTCCGAGGGCTCGATCTCCACCTCGTCCATCAGCTCCCGCATCACGGCGAGCCCACGCCCTCGACCCTCATCCGCAGGCGGGCGCCAGCGGCCGGTGTCGCGGACCGTGATCTCGACCTCCGACCCCTCTTGCGTGGCTCGAACCTCGAACAACGAGTCCGAGAGGGCGGGATGAGCGTGCGCCACCGCGTTCGCGCAAGCCTCACCACAGGCGACCAGGACCTCGTAGATCTCGTCCTCCCTTGCTCCGGCGAGCCGCAGCCATTGCGCCACCGCGCGACGCATGGCGGCAAGCGACGCGGGCCTGGCCGGGAGTTCCAGTTCCAGCGTCTTGCCCGGCGGCGTCAACTGGAGCGCGAGCAGTGCCAGGTCGTCGCTGAAGCCCACCCGCACGTCGAGCGATTCGAGCACGGCGTCGCACAGGGTCTCGGGCTCGCGCGGCCCGTCCTCCATGTTGCTCCGAAGCACCTCGAGGCCCTGGCCCAGGGGCAGCTGAGGGCCCTCAACGAGACCGTCGGTGTAGAGCAGCACGGTGGACCAGGGGTCGAGCGTCGTCACCCCCTCCTCATACACGGAGTAGCGCGCCACCCCCAGCGGGGCGCCCGCGGGCGCCTCCGCGTAGGTCGGCGGTGCGCCCGGATCGAGCACCAACGGCGGGGGATGCCCGGCGCTCGCCACGTGGACAGTATGTCCGTCCGGGTCGACCACCGCGTAGAGCAGCGTGACCATCCCACCCTGCTCTCCCTCGAGCACGAAGCTGTTCATGCGCTCCAGAACCAGGGCGGGGCGAAGAGACTCCAGCGCGTAAGCGCGCAAGGCGCTTTGCAGGTGCGCCATCCGCGCCGCCGCCTTGACGCCGCGACCGACCACGTCTCCGATCGCGATGCCCAAATTCCCACCCCGCAGCGGGATTGCGTCGTACCAGTCGCCCCCGATCCTGGTCTCCGCGCTGCCCGGCCGATACCGAGCCGCGAGTCGCAGGCCAGGCACGACCGGCAGTTGCGGCAGGAGGCTTCGCTGGAGGGTCTCGGCGACCCGCCGCTCGATCTCGACGCCTTCGGCGGCAGCCTTCAGGGCATTCAGGGTCGCGCCCAGGATCGGGTCCCCCTCGCCGGATTCCGCCGCGCCTGAGGCCCACTCGTCGCCCCCAGCCGGCGACTCGCGGTCGGCGGGCGCGCCCGCTGTGGCCTCTTCTCGATCCGGGTCCACCACCTGGCTTGCGAGTCTAACTCGTGCCCGGTCGACCAATGAATGCCCCGCTTCCGGTAGCCGAAATCAGCGATCCGCAGCCGGGCAGGTGCGGTTCCGTCGGCCCGAAACTTGCAAAAAGCGAAGTAAACTGCGCAAAACTTAGTCAGAAACCGCACCAAACGGGCCCTTTATGCGATTTACCTCATGACTGTGGGGACTGAACAGAGAATGGGAGGACAAATGCGACTACTGAACGTTGGCCAGGCGGCCGCCTATCTGGGCGTCAGCGCCGCCTCGCTGCGCAGCTGGTCGAACCAGGGGCTCGTTCCCGTCTACCGGACACCCGGCGGGCAGCGGCGGTTCTCGACCGCCGACCTCGACCGGTTCATCCGCTCGATGCGCGAGCCATCGGAGAACGGCCAGTCCGTCGCCGCGATGCGCGGCTAGACCACCCTATGCCAGGACGCCCAAGCAAGAGGGTAATCACCCTCGAGCTGGCCGCGGTGGCCGCGGCCCTCGTGGTCGCCGTGCTCGCCAACGGCGACTCGAACTGGGACCTGGCCCTGCTCGGCATCCTGCTGGTCACCTCCGTGGTCGGCGAGCTGACGGCGGTGAACACCCCTGCCAGCCGGATGGTGATCTCGTCGAGCTTCCTGACCATCGTCACGGCCACCGTCTTCCTGGGCGAGACACCGGCCGCGCTGATCGGGGTCTGCACCATGGTCGCCGCGTGGCTCCGGTTCCGCTACGCGCCGAACGTGCTGCTGATCAACCTGGTCACCTACGCCTGGTTCCCGCTGCTCTCCGGGCTTGCCTTCACCACGACCCTCCAGGTGGCGGGGATCAGCCAGACCGACGGGCTCTTCTACCTATGCGTGTTCGGCCTCTTCGTCTTCGCGCTGGCGATCAACTTCACCCTGATCGCCGGCTATTCCAGCTACGTGGACGGCACTCCGCTGTGGACAGCGGTGCGCCGAGGGCTTGCCCCGCTGCTTCCCTCCGAGCTCGCCTCCGCGCTGCTGGCAGTGGGCGTCGCCTTCCTGTACGTCCAGTTCGGCCTGCCGACCGTGGCGATGTTCGCGGTCGTCGTGATCGTCTTCCAGTACCTGATCGGCGCGCTGCTCCTCTCCCAGCAACGCGCCGACGAGCTCGAGCTGCGGGCGAACCAGCTCGCCGGGTTCCAGGTCGCGCTGTTGAGCGCGCTGCTGCGGACGCTGGATCTCCGGGATCGGATGACCGCGCGCCACAGCGCAGCGGTGGCTCGCTACGCGCGCGAGATCGCGGCCGCCGCGGGGCTCTCCGAGGAACAGCAGGAGCTTGCCCACACCGCCGGGCTATTACACGACATCGGCAAGTTCATCCTTCCGGACCGGATCCTGAAGGGGAACGCGGAGCTGACCGAGGCTGACTGGGTGGAGATCCGCAAGCACCCCTACGAGGGCGCGCGGATCGTCTCGCAGATCGACGGCTACCAGCCGGTCGGGGAGATCATCCTGGCCCACCACGAGCGGCTCGACGGTCTCGGGTACCCGCTGAGCCTTCGCGGCGACGAGATTCCAGTGCTCTCGAAAGTGATCGCCGTCGCCGACACGTACGACGTGCTCACGGCCCGCGACTCCTACCGGCGCCCGGTGAGCACCCACGAGGCGATCAGCGAGCTACGCCGCTCCGCCGGCACGCAACTCGACCCCACCTTCGTCGAGATCCTCGCCGAGCTCCTGGTCGACAAGGACCTGCCGTACCGGCACGGGGAGGATGCAGACTTCGAGACCGAGCTCGCGCTCGATCGACGGATCCATGAGTATGCGACGGCCGGAACAACGCGTGGGCCGCGGCTCCCGATCTAAGCCCTCCCTGGACGGCAAGCCAACCACCGACCGCCGTCATTGAGGCTAGGCTCCACCGGAGCGAGAGCTGCGTTGGAGCCGCGGCGCTACCCACTAGCGCTTTCTAAAAGCAACTAGTCCTTTCAAAAGCTGCTGATCCGTCAGCGACGCGAGTAGCCCATGACCGTCCCTTCTTCTTCCGTGAACCCTCCCAACGTTTGGGAGGCCGATGCATTACCTGCGAAACGTTACCGAAATCGCCGGAAACTTGCAGATAACCGCGAATCAACGTAAATCCCATGCCCGCCGCCCTCCGCCCCCTCCGCCTGCCCGCGTTTCGCCGCCTGGCCCTGGTTCGCTTCGTGGACGAGCTCGGCGATTGGCTGGGAGAGATCGCGCTGGCCGTGCTGGTCTTCGACCAGACGGGAAGCCCTCTCGCGACGGCGGCCCTGTTCCTGGCGCTTCAGTTCGCGCCGGCGCTGGCGACACCGCCACTGGTCGCCCGCCTCGAGTCGCTGCACAGCCGCGTCAGCCTGCCCGCCCTGAGCATCGTGCAGGCTGCCGCTTTCGCCGGCCTCGCGGCGCTGTCCACGGACTTCTCCCTGCCGCCCGTGATCGCGTTGGCCGCGCTCGCCGGCGCTCTCGGCACCTGCGGACGCACCCTCACCAGGGCGGCGGCGGCCTCGGTGCTGACGCCGCACGGAATGCTGCGTGACGGAAATGCGCTCCTCAACATCGGCTTCACGGTTGGTGCCGCGGCCGGTCCGGCGCTTGCGGGCGTCGTCGTCGCCACCGGCGGGCCGCGCACGGCGCTCTTGGCCGACGCGGCCTCCTTCGCCGCGGCGGCGCTGCTACTCGCCACCACCTCCAGCCTGCCCCGGGCCAAGCCCGAGGCCGCTGGGTGGACCACGCGGCTGCGGCGGGGGCTGCAGTACGTCTCGTCGCACCGGCAACTAAAGCTTCTGCTAACCGCCCAGGCGATGGCCTTCGTCTTCTTCGCGGTCGTGATTCCGATCGAGGTGGTGTTCGCAAAGGAGACCCTGGGGGCCGGGGACGCCGGCTATGGCGCGCTGCTGGCGAGCTGGGGCGCCGGGATGGTCGTGGGCGGGCTCGCCTTCGCGCTCCTGCGGCGAACCGAGCTTCGCATCCTGCTGCCGGTCAGCACCCTGGCGATCGGGTGCGCCTACCTGGCCACCGGCGCGGCGCCCACTCTGCTGGTCGCCTGCATCGCATCCTCCGTGGGAGGGGCCGGGAACGGCATCCAGTGGGTGGCGTTGATCACTGCGGTCCAGCAGCTCACGCGCACCGACTTCCAGGCCCGCGTGATCTCCCTGCTGGAGTCCGTCGGCACGGCGATGCCGGGGCTGGGATTCGTGATCGGGGGCGCGGTGACCGCGATCTTCGATCCTCGGGCGAGCTTCGTGGTCGCGGGGGCGGGAGTTCTGGTGGTGCTGGCCGTCGCCTCGGTGGCGCTCTCCAGAGCGGGATGGAAGGGCGAGCCGGTCGATGATCTCGCGGCAACCGCGGAGGCGACGCGGCCGGATGCAGCGGTCGGCCGAGCGCCCGGCGGAGCCGCGCTCGAGACGCCTGACACGGCGTCGCGCTAGAGAGAGCGGCTCCCCCCAGTCGAAATCGCGACCCTTGGCGGCTTTGTGGCGGTTTGCGCCATAAAGGCGCCATGGCGCCGTCGTGGAAGAGGCGCGCCCTACCTGCCCAAACGGCGCGCAGTCGGCGCGCGGCCCGGGGGCAGGGCGGCTACTGGGCGCACTCCCAAGCGCTTGATCCGGAGTCGGCCCAGATCTGTGAGGCGACCCTGCCCTGCTCTTCCGGAGAGGCGCTTTGGGGTGAGCCATGGCCGCCGTACATGCGCCAGGTCGATGGCAGGATCTGGTACGCGCCACCCGCCCCCGACGACGGGTTGATCGCGCCGAAGTTGCCGCCGGACTCGCACATCACGATCGCCTGCGGAATGGCCCAATCGCCGAACCAGCTGGACACGGTCGCCTGAGCCTGAGCCGCCGAGACTTGCTGGGCGTCGACGACCTGCTGCTCCCAGCTGGCCACCTGGGAACGAAGGCTGGAGAGCGCCGCGGCCTGCTCCGCGCGAGCCTGGTCGAGCTGTGCCGCCTGGGCCTCGGCGGTGGCGCGAACGCTCGCGATCTCGTCGCGAGCGGCGGCCACCCGCTGATTGAAGGCGACCGCCTGGGCGCGAGCCTGCTTCACCTCGGCGAGGTGCGCCGAGACCAGGTCGCGGAGCACACGCACCCTGGCGGCGAGCGCCGCGTCAGCGTCCTCGATCCGGCCGAGCAGCTCGGCGCGATTGGCGAGGTCATCGAAGCCCCTTGCGTTCAGCAGCAGCTCGGTCGCATCCGGCGCATCGCTCTTGTAGATGGAGACGAGACGGGCCGAGAGCGCCCCCAGAGCGCGGTGCAGGCGCGTTCGCGCGCGGGCGAGCTGCGCCGTCGCCTCTTGAACGCGGATCTCGAGCTGGGCTTCGCGCTCCTGCCCTTCCGCCAGGACCGCAGAGAGCTCGGCTTCCCGTGCGGCGGCAGCCGCGGCCTGCGACCGGGCGGCCCCGAGCTGCGAGGTGGTGGCGTCGATCCTGGCGCCAAGGCTCTCCGCCTGCGATTGGGCCGAGGCGATTCTGGAGTTCAGATCGTCGACGCTTTGGGCGCCTGTCCGGGCAGCGGGCACCGCGATCGCGACGCCCACGAGGAGCGCAAGCACGCCGCCACGGCGAACCCATCCCCGGGCGCGCCACCGTGCGGCTTCTGTCAAGTTGGCGGGCGACATCCTTCACTGCCTACGGGGTTAGCTGACGGGCTCGCGCCGAAGGACTGGCGCTACGCGGCGGTGTCGCCGCGATTCGCCCCCGAGACGAGCCACACGGACCGTCCCAGCGGTTCCCCCGCCCTTCCGGAAAGCCCGGAAGGCTCGGCGGTTTGAGCGGGGCATCCTAGCGAATCGTTAGGAAGTTATGAAGCCAGCCTTGCGAAAGGCGGGCCTGCAAGGGATCCTGCAACACGGGGGCCCCTCCCCCATCCGATCGGCTATCCCTCGGGCGGCTGGCGGGTCGCCGCCAGGTAGGCGGCGGCGGCCATCCCAGCCAAGGCGACGCCCGCCGCAACGCGGATCTGGCGCCGGTAGCGCACCCGGACGAACCGCACGACCAGGCGACCAATCAGCTCGTACACCGCGGCCATCACTCCTCCTTCGTCTGGTTTCGCTGTTCGCCGGCCCGGGCGCGGATCCGGTGCGCCATCCGAGTCTGAAGGGTGAACAGCTCGATGAACCCAGGGCTCGCCGCCTGGCTGAACTCGCCCCCCGACTCGCCGAAAGAGGCGAGCGAGCGGTCATAGAGCGCGTTGGGCGAGCTGCGCGCCACGGGAGTTGCCGAGCCCTTGTAGAGCTTCACCGTGATCTCCCCGGTGACCAGCTCGTTCGCGGAGTCCATGTACGCATCGAGGTCCGCACGCAACGGTTCGTACCAGAGCCCGGCGTAGCACAGGTACGCCCACCTGTCTTCCAGCGCCCGCTTGCAGGTGTTCTGGTGGCTGGTCGACACCAGCCTTTCGAGCTCGCGGTGGGCCGTGAGGATGATCGCCGCAGCCGGCACCTCGTAGAGGTCGCGGACCTTGAGCCCGACGACGCGATCCTCGATTTGGTCGACGACTCCGACCCCGTGCCGCCGCCCGAGCTCAGCGGCGCGCTCGAGCAACTCGACGAGGCCGAGTCGCTGGCCGTCGAGCGTCACCGGACATCCGCGCTCGAACCCGACCCGGACCACCTGCGGGCGGTCCGGGGCGTCCTCGGGGCGCGCCACCAGCTGAAAGACGTCGTCGCGGGGCGGCTCGTCCAGGTCCTCGATCGCGCCGCCCTCCGAGGAGCGCCCCCAGAGGTTGTCGTCGATCGAGTACGGCGGCGCCTCGGTGCCGCCCTTAACGGGGATCCCGTGCTGCCGAGCGTAGGCGATCTCTTCCTCACGTCCCATGCGCCACTCCCGCACCGGTGCGATCACCCCCAGCTCGGGATCGAGAGTGGCCACCGTCGCCTCGATCCGCACCTGGTCGTTGCCCTTTCCCGTGCAGCCGTGCGCGATCGTGTCGCAGCCCGCGCGCCGGGCGTGGTCGACCGCGAGCTTGGCGATCAGCGGCCTCCCGAGCGCCGTGAACAGTGGGTAGCCGCCGCCGTAGAGCGCGTTGGCCTTGATCGCAGGCAGCACGTAGTCGCGCGCGAATTCCTCGCGAGCGTCGACCACGATCGCGTCCAGCGCTCCGAGGTCCCGGGCCTTGCCGACCACCACCTCCCAGTCCTCCCCGGGCTGACCCAGGTTGACGGTGAGGGTCACTATCTCGGCCCCATAGCGCTCCTGGATCCAGCGCAGCATCACCGAGGTGTCAAGGCCCCCGGAATACAGCAGCAGGACGCGCCCCAGCTGTTCGGGGTCTGCCTCATAAGAGGCGGTGCGCTCCACACGATGCTCGGCCACGAGAGCCAAGTCTCGCACGCCCCAATGGGACGAAGACGCCCGCTGGCTCCTCCAGGTCCGCAATCATGGACGCCGTGCGCCGAGCCCTTCGCATCGTCTCCTTGGCACTGATCACCGCCGGCCTGGTGGTGGTGGCGGACGTCGTCACCACCCTGGCCTGGAAGGAGCCCGTATCGACCGTCTACGGATCGATTCAGCAGGGCAAGGCCGAGGACCAGCTCGCCCAGCTGGAGAGCGAGTTCCCGGCCAGGGCGGACCTGCGCAAGGTCGAGCACCTCGACGGGGTTGGAAGGAAGGTCGAGGCTCTTGCGGGCCTGTTTGCGAAGCGCGTCCAGACCGGCGAAGCCATCGGTCGCCTGCGCATCCCGAGCATCGACCTGGACGTGGTCGCAGTCCAGGGCACCGACACCGCCAGCCTCCAGAAGGGACCGGGCCACTATCCGGAGACGCCGTTCCCGGGCCAGCCCGGAACCACCGCCTTTGCGGGACACCGCACCACCTACCTGGCCCCGTTTCGCCATCTCGATGAGCTACAGCGAGGCGACGAGATCGAGATCGAGATGCCCTACGCCAACTTCGCCTACCGGGTGCAGAAGACGAGGGTGGTGGACGACTCAGACGTCAGCATCATCCACGAGGTCGGCTACGAGCGGCTCGTGCTCACGGCATGCCATCCGCTCTACAGCGCCGCCCAGCGGATTGCCGCGTTCGCGAAGCTGACACAGGTGAGCTTCTTCGCGCTGGGCGACCGGAAGTGGTCCGACCCGTAGGGACCCCGGGCCGATGTCCCTGCGTCGACGAGCGCTCTAAGGTACGCCGATGCCGCGCTACCTCGTTACCGGGTGTGCCGGATTC
Organism: Solirubrobacterales bacterium; assembly: GCA_035573435.1. Classification (GTDB taxonomy): domain Bacteria; phylum Actinomycetota; class Thermoleophilia; order Solirubrobacterales; family 70-9; genus AC-56. The sequence goes on along the minus strand of DATMZR010000036.1, from coordinate 81,776 downwards.
GTCGGCTCGACCCTCGTTGAGGCACTGCTCGCCGACGGTTGTGAGGTCTTCGGGGTCGATTCCTTCAACGACTACTACCCACGCGACCTGAAGGAAGCGGCGATCGCCCCGGCGCAATCGCACCCGAAGTTCATCCTGACCGCGTGCGATCTCGCCGAGTCGCTGCCCGAGGAGGCCCTGGACGGCGTGGACGGTATCTTCCACCTGGCGGGCCGTCCCGGCGTGCGCGCAAGCTGGGGCGCCAGCTTCCGCGCCTACGTCCACGACAATGTGCTCGGCACCCACCGGGTCGTCGAGCAGGCGGCATCGCGCGGCATCCGGCTGGTCCTCGCGTCGTCGTCGTCGGTCTACGGCGACGCCCTCGCCCATCCCACCCCGGAGGAGACCGTCCCGGCACCCGTGTCGCCGTACGGAGTGACCAAGCTCGCCGCCGAGCAGCTCGCCGCCGCCCAGCACAGGAATGCCGCGCTCGATTTCGTGGGGCTGCGCTACTTCAGCCTCTACGGGCCGCGCCAGCGCCCGGACATGGCGTTCTCGCGGATCATCGCCGCGCTGGTCGAAGAGACGGCGTTCGAGGTCTACGGAGCCGGGGACCAGTCGCGCGACTTCACTTACGTCGGCGATGCGGTGGCCGCGACAGTGGAAGCTATGCGGCTCGCGCCCTCCGGCGCCGTCTACAACGTCGGCGCCGGAAGCGAGGCGACCCTCCGCGAGGCGATCGCGGCCGTCGAGGAGCTCAGCGGTGTGACGGTGGAGGTTCGGTATGGCGAACACGCTGCCGGCGACGTCCGGCGGACACTCGCCGACACGACCAAGATTCGAGCGGAGCTGGGCTGGGAGCCTCAGGTCAGCCTGCGGGCCGGCCTGATTGCGATGCTGGACGCCGCCGGAGTCCCAGAACGCGCGACTCAGCCGGTACCCAGGGCGCGCTGATCAGGCGCGACGCAGGAACTCGGCGACGCGCTCCACCTCGATGCCGGCCGTCCGCGCCGCAGCCTGGTCGTGGCCACCCTGCACGAGCGCCTGCCGCAGCCTCGGGTCGGCGACGATCTCCCGGAGCGCGCCGGCCGCCGCATCGGCGTCTCCGGCTGGGATGAGGCGCACCGTGTCCCCGAACGCCTCCGCAACCCCTCCGACGTCGGTCGCAACCACCGGAACACCGGCGGCGAAGGCCTCCACGATCACCTGGGGCAACCCCTCTGTCCAGGACACGTGGAGCATCGCGTGGCTCTCTCGATAGAGCGAAAGGAGGCGCGGGCCGAAGGGAACGTAGCCCACCAGCTCGGCGCGCTCGGCAAGACCGAGCTCCTGGAGGCGATCCTCGAGCGCCGCCTGCAGCGGGCCCTCGCCGCAGACGACCAGGCGCCAGCGATCGCCGTTCTCCCCGAGGCGCGCAAGCACGTCGGCGAGCAGCAGCGGGTTCTTCTCGGCCTCGAGCCGGCCAACGCTGATGACCCGGATCTCGCCATCGTAGGAGCGCTGCAGCGCGACCGCCGGCGGCACGACGTCGTCGGCGTCGATCAGGGAAACGGCGATCTCGAGCACCGACCTCGCCTTCCCGTAGCGGGCCGCGATCCCCGGGCCCACAACCACGACAGGAAACACGCGTGCGAGCACTCGGAACGCGAGGTCGAGAGCGCGGCCAGCGAGCCGAAGGAGTCGCTGGCCCGGGTGCCGCGACTCCACGTAGGCGGGCATGTCCTGGCGCACCCCGAGGACAATCTTCTTGCGCCGCATGGCCGCCAGGCCCGCGAAGACGATCGCGACCGGGTGCGGCCCAAGCAGCCAAACGCAGTCCACGTCTCGGAGGGCTCGCCAGAACCTCGCCAGCGATAAGACCGAGGAGCGCAGGACCGCCCACGGGTCCGACAAACGCTGGTAGTACGGCAGCGACACGAGCTCGACGCGGGACCCAACCGCATAGCGCGTGCGATCAGGCTCCGGGGCCTCTCGGCCGATGAGCACGAGGCGATCGACGGCGCCGCTCAAGCGCCCAAGAAAGAGGGCGAACGCGCGCTCGGCGAACACCTCACCGTCCACCTCGCGATAGACGTAGTCCGTGTAGACGGCCAGCCGCACCGGCGAGTTTCCTAGGACATCTCTCGTTCAGAGTGGAGAAATTGGTGCGGAATCCTACCTGGGCGTGCCGGCGCCAAGCGAGGTCTCGCAAGCCCAGACCCAAGCTCCTCCGCCGCCAATGCAACAATCCTGTCTCCAATGGACGGGGCAAGCTCCGATCTCAGACAAGCAGGGACCACCGACTGGCTCCAGCCTCCCGAGGAAGAGGCCGGTCTGCGCCAATACGTCCGGATCCTGCGCGAGCGGATCTGGATCGTTGTGGCGGCGGTCGTGCTCACCACCAGCATCGCGATCGTGTACGTGGTCACGGCGAACAAGGTGTACGAGGCCACCGCGGATCTCCTCATCACCGCTGTGCCCGGGACGGACACGACCCTGTCCAGCCTGCCGTTGATCCACCAGTCATCCGACCCCACCCGCGACGTCGAGACGGCAGCTCAGCTGGTGACGAACGTGGACGTCGCCAACCGTGTCAAGCAGGAACTCAACTCACCGAAGACCGCGAATGCGCTGCTGGAGAAGGTGACCGCGGAACCGGTCGCCCAGAGCAACATAGTTGCCGTCACCGCGAAGGGAGACTCGCCGGACAAGGCACGGGATCTGGCCAATGCCTTCGCGGCGCAGTCGGTTGCCGAACAGACCGCGACGCTCCACGCCGCGATCGACCGGACGCTGCCCGGGCTCCAGCGCCGCGCCGAGGCGGCGGCCGTACCCGGAGGCCCGACCTCGCTGCGGGAGCTTCGGGGAGCAGTCACGGTCCTCGAGACGCTCCGCAGCGGCCCGGACCCCACGATCACCATCCAGACCAATGCGGACGCCCCGTCATCGCCGAGCTCGCCGAAGACCAAGCTCAGCATCGCCGGCGGGCTGCTTGCTGGGTTGGTGCTCGGCATCGGTGGCGCATTCGCGTTCGAGTTGCTCGACCCGCGCCTGCGGCGCGAGGAGCAGCTGAAGCGTCTGTACCGACTGCCGATCCTGGCGCGCATCCCGAGAAAGCAACGGCGGACCAGCAAGCCGCTCGCCCCGACGGACCTGTCGCTGGCCGAGCTGGAGGCCTACCGGACACTCCGGGGAACGCTCGCAGCGTCGCGCCGCGCCTCGGGCGCCGACTCCTCCGCGATCCTCGTCACCGGGAGCTCCTCCTCCGAGGGCAAGACGACCACGGCGATCAACTTGGCGTCGTCGCTCGCCTCCGTTGGCCACAGCGTGATCCTCATCGAGGCCGACCTGCGAAGGCCCGCGATCGCGCAGGCACTCGATGTGCAGGTCAAGTACGGGATCGAGAGCGTGCTCATCGACAGCGTGGCGCTTCAGGATGCGCTCGTGGCAACGTCCACCCTCGGCTCGAACTTCGGCCTGCTTCTGGCCGACTACGCCGGGGGGTGGATCAGCGATCTTTTCTCCCTGCCGGCCGCGCGGGAGATGATCGCTGAGGCTCGCCGCCTGGCCGACTACGTCGTGGTCGACTCGGCTCCGCTCGGCGATGTCATCGACGCGCTGCCCCTCGCCAGCTACATGGACGAGGTATTGCTCGTCGCCGGGATCGGCAGGACCGACCTCAGGAAGCTCTCGCACCTCGGCGAGTTGCTCGCCGAGCATGGCATCAGGCCAGTCGGGTTTGCGGTCGTCGGCACGCCGAAGCCCAGGCGATCGGACTACCACTACTACGCCGCCCAGCGACGCCAGCAGGAAAGGCCGCGGCCGGTGATCAGCGGCGACCTGGCCGATCCGGCCGGCGAACCGGTTCGCAGCGGCGCCCCACGATCCGAGTAGGCTCACCACCTTGGTAGGCAGGCTGGCAGGGCCTAACTGGGGATTCGCCGCGGGTTTCGGGGCCACGGCCGCAGCCATCGGCCTCCTCGCCGGCCGCGACCCGACCCTGGCGATCCTCGCAGCGTTCGGCATTGCGTTCGTGCTGATCGCCACGGCGGACCTGGCCTCGGGGTTGGTGCTCTTCACGCTGATCACGTTTCTCAGCCTGACGCCGGGGGCGGGCCTGGCGGTGAACATCACCAAGCTCGCGGGGCTCGCGCTGGCGATCTCCTGGTTGGCGAGAATCGCCACCCGGGACCGGTCGGAAGAGTTGTTCTGGGCGGTCCACCCGTGGATGTCCTGGTGCATCGCACTGTTCCTCCTCTGGGTCACGATGAGCACGATCTGGGCCGAGCAGCCGGGCGCCACGACCTCCGCGTTGCTCCGCTACGTGCTCAACGCGGCGCTGTTCCTGGTGGTCTTCACGGCGATCCAAAGCCGCAAGCAAGTGCGCGCCTTGATCGGAGCGCTCGTCGCCGGCGCCGTGATCGCCGGGCTCTACGGCATCGTCGCGCAGCCCAGCGCAGCCGGCTACGCGACAGGACCGACCTCCGCCAGCGGGCTCAACCGGCTCGCCGGCACGATTGGCGATCCCAATCAGCTGGCATCGGTGCTCGTGGTCGGCTTCACGCTCTCGATCGCGCTGGCAGCAAGCAGCGCACGATCGAGCGCGGTCCGCCTCGCGGCCGCGGCCGCGGCCACGATCACCCTGCTCGGCATCTTCTTCACGGTCTCCAGGGGTGGCCTGTTCGCCCTCGGCGCGGCGATGGTGGCGACGGTGCTCGTCGCGCGCGGGCGACGCTTCCTGGCCGCCAGCCTGGCGCTACTCGTGGCGGTGATCGCGATCGGGTACTTCACGGCGGTGGTTCCCGCCGCGGGGCACAGGCTGTTCGAGGCGGACGGCGGCAGCGGGCGGACCGACATCTGGAAGGTCGGGTGGCGGATGGTGGAAGCGAACCCGGTCACGGGCGTCGGGGCAGGGAACTTCCCCGTTTCCTCGATCCACTACCTCCTGGTCGAGCCCGGGGCGCTTCAGCAGGACAAGTACGTGGTGGACGAGCCCCATGTCGCTCACAACATCTACCTGGGCTTCTTGGCCGAGCTCGGGGTCGTCGGCCTGTGCCTCTTCCTCTTGATCGTCGCAGGATCGCTGCGAGCTGCTGTCCTGGCGGCACGGCGCTTCGCCCGCTTGGGTGACGGCGAGATGGAGCTCATAACCCGCGCGGTGATCGTGGCCATCTTGGCCCTGCTCGCCGCCGATTTCTTCCTCTCCGACCAATACTCGAAGGTGCTATGGCTGCTGCTCGCCATCGGCCCGGCATTGCTCGCGGTCTCCCGGAGGATCGAGCGGCGCCCTGCACCGACCTAGCCGGCTCCAGCCTTGTCGCGCCAGAGATCCTCGTAGAGCTGCTCGATGCGCTCGACCGTGTGATTGATGTCGAACTCGCGCCGCCGCCGTTCACGGGCTTCATGTCCCATCCGAGCGCGCCGGTCGGGGTCGCGGAGCAGCTCAGCGATCGCGCGCGCGAGCGCCCCGGGATCCCCCCGGTCCACCAGCAGGCCCGTGACCCCGTCTTCGACCAGGTCAGGGACCCCGCCGACCCTGGTCGAGACCACGGGCAGGCCCGCCTCCATGTACTCCAGGACCGCCAGGGGACTGCCCTCGAAGTCGGATGAAGATGCTGCCACGTCGAAGATCGGCAGCAGCTCGGGGACGTCCGTGCGGAAGCCGAGCATGCTGACCGTGTTCGAGAGGTCGAGGTCATCGATCAGCTTCTCGAGCGTCCCGTAGTCCGGTCCGGCGCCGACCATGAGGACGCGCAGGCTGGGAAACTCCCCGCGCAGGATCGCGGCCGCTTTGACGAGGACGTCCAGCGCCTTCTGGGGCCGAAGGACGCCCACCGTCCCAACCACGAGATCGTCCTCGTGGAGGCCGAGGCCGGCGCGTTGCACGGCTCCCGTCGGAGGTGGCGGCGCGGGGATGCCGTTCGGGATGTAGACCACGCGCTCCGGGGGTAGCCCCTCGAGCTCGACCAGCCTGCGCCGGTCCTCGCGAGAGACCGCCACCACCATGTCGCAGCGACGGGCGATCACCTGGCGGTCGATGAAGCGCCGCTGGGCGCCGCCCTCGAACGACCACGTGTGCTCGTGGGCGACGATCAGCGGCACGCCCGCGCGTGGCCCCAGGAGGGCGGCCCACAGATTTGAGCCGAACTTGTGCGCGTGCAGGACGTCGATCCGCTCCCGGCGCATCAACAGCAGGAGCTCTCGCCACGACCGCAGGCCCAGGGCGTGCCTGCGGTCGAGGCCGACGAACCTGACGCCGTGCTCAGAGAGATCGTCGACCGCCTGCGCCCGGGTCGGCCGCGACTCGACCTCGGGTCCCCAGCGTGTTGCACAAAGAATTCTGTCGAAGCGTTCAGGTGAGAGCCGCTTCGAGAACTCGGCGGCAAGCCGCTCTCCCCCGCCGAAGGAGCCGATCCGGTCGACGAGGGTCAGATGGCGAAGCTTTCGTGCCTTTGGGGTCCTGCTCATCCGGCGAAGCTACTCTGGGCCGTCGCATGCCCCGCCAACTGCGTTCTTTCGATCTGCCTATGGGCGCCCAGCTGAGCGCCACGGAGACGCGAGGCTACCCGATCGACTTCCGTGTCAAGGCTCCCTCTCCCGAATGGCCCCCGGCCTGGCTGGCATCGCACCAGGAGTCCTACGTTTCTGTCGCGCAACGCGGCCTCGCCTACTACGAGCGCTACCTCGCCGGCGACGGGGAGGCCTGGCGCAGTGTCGCGACCTCGGCAGCGGAGTGGTTGGTCAACCGTCAGGAGGCGGACGGGCAGGCTGCCGGAGCGTGGCTTCACAGGTACACCTTCCCTCACACGTTCCCCCTCCGCCCGCCATGGGTCTCCGCGATGGCGCAGGGCGAGGGCGCGAGCCTACTCATCCGCATCTACCAAGAGACGTCGGAGGAGCGGTTCGCAGAAGCGGCCTTGAAGGCGATCGGACCGCTCAGCCGGACGCCGCGCGCGGGCGGCGCGATGGCCCAACTCGACCATGGGATCTTCCTGGAGGAGTACCCAACCGATCCGCCCTCCTGCGTGCTCAACGGCGGCATGTTCGCGATCTGGGGGTGCTTCGACGCGGCCCGCGCCCTCGGCGACCCGGACGCCCAGCGGCTCTATGACGAGAGTGTCGAGACCCTTGCCGGGATGCTCGACCGTTACGACACGGGCTACTGGTCGCGCTACGACCTCTTCCCCCATGCCGTGACCAACGTCGCCAGTCCCGCATATCACCGCCTCCATATAGAGCAGCTCAAGGCAATGGCTCTGCTCACCGACCGCCCCGAGTTCGCGAGCGCCTGTTCGGTGTTCGAGGCCTACCAGGAGCGACGCCTGGCCAGGATGCGCGCCCTTGCCCACAAGACGACATTCCGAATCCTGGTTCCTCGCAACCGGCTCCTCGCGGGTCGCCTGCCCTGGGACCGGACCAGCAGTGTGCCGGGCGAGCGAACGGCTGAGCTCGGCGAGGATCCGGCGGCCTAGCCCCGCGGCATCAGGGGTTGGGAACAGCTGCGTTCGATTCCGGCTCGACGGCGGAGGCGGAAGCCCGGCGCCACGGCAGGCGCTCACGAAGCTGGCTCATGATCTCCCGCAGCTCCCGAGCGGTCCCCGGCGCGATCACGGTCAGCGCTCCGAGATAGACAACGCCTGCCAACAACACATCCCCGGCCAACAGGATCATCCCCACCGCGGTGCCATGAGCCTCTGGCTCGACTGCGAGCTGCGCCAGGAAGACTGCGGCCGCCATCACCGCCGACGCAACCATGGGCGGCCAGATCTCGGCTGCGATGCGTCGCACCGGGACCCCGGTGATCGGGGAGACGGCTCGTGTCGCGTACACCGCGGTGCCGATCGAACTGAGAGAGATGCCGATGCCAACCCCGACCGGTCCGATCCATGAGAAGGCGACGATCAGGCCCAGGGTGAGCACGAAGGAGACGAGCTGGATCCTCGTCAAGCGCTCCGACCGACCCGACGCCTTGAACGTCTCCCTGGTGGTGGAGATGAAGGCGCGCGCTCCGGAGTAGGCGAACATCGCACTGATGAGCTCGCCCGCCTCCCGCCACTGCGGCCCGAAGACGACGAGCGCGATGGGGACCCCGAGCGGCAGCAGCGCGAAGCTCAACGGCATCGCGGTCGCGCACGTCAGGCGGACCGAGCGCAGGAATCCGCGCTCGAATCTCCGCGCGTCGTCCGAGATCCGCGAAAGGGCCGGATAGAGAACGTAGGAACCTGCGTTCATCAATGCCCCCAGTGGTGACGAGGTGACGCGAGACCCGTATCGAAACTGGCCCAACGTGTCCGTGCCGAAGAGGCGCCCGATGAGCGACGTTTGGATCACCCCACCGAGCCGAACGAGCATGTTCGAAGTCATGACGTGGCGCCCGAAGGCGACCAGCTCCCGCCACATCGCCACCGACGCGAGCCGCAGCTTCGGTCGCCACCGCCCCAGCACCCACGACGACACGGCCATGGTCGTGAACTGGGCGTAGTTGCCAAGGACGAGCCCCCAGACCCCCATGCCCGCCGCGGTGGTCGCGATTGCGACCGCCCCGAACACAACCATGCCCAGAGGGTCGATCACCGCCCGGCGCAGGAACGAGAAGCGCCGCTGGAGCATGGAGTCCGGGATGATCGCGAACGAGCGGATGAGGATCCAGCCGGAGGAGGCAGCCGCCACCAGGGTCACCTCGTGGCTGTGGAATAGGCGGCCGATCAGCGGGGAGATCGCGAGCGCCGCGGCCGTGAACAGGACGCCGCTGAGCACGACTGCCACTACGGCAGTGCTCGCCGCCTCCTCGATCCGGTCGCGGCGCTGGACGACTGCCGCGTTGAGGCCGGAATCGGCCAACGAGAGCCCGGCGAGCACGACCACGGCGCCCGCCGCCAGTTGGCCGAAATCGGTGGGCGTGGCGAGCCGCGCCAGCACCAGGTAGATGGCGAAGTTGATCACCTGAGTGATCAGGTATCCGCCACCGGCCAAGCCGACGCCGCGCACGACCGTCCCGGTCAGCTCGCGGGGAGCCTGAGAGTCCTTCTCGTTCATAACCGGTGGGCACGTTACGGGGTGCCCCAATTACCGGTGCAGGTCCGCGTCCCGACCGTTACCGCCCGGACGCGAGCAGCGGGTCCTCCTCGCGCACCTGCCGTCGTCCGAAGAGCAGCCGCCGTATGACCCGCCCCACCAGCGTGAGGTGGTGGCGGATCGTGGGCAGCGGGTCGTCCCACCTGAAGGCATGAAAGCGCTGCCGGTGCATCAGGCTCAACAGCCACCGTCCGAAGGTGAGCTCTCCGCGCCGTCTGTACGCAAGGAAGGCCCGAACGTCCGGCACCGGGCTCCACAGGTGCACTCCCGACTTGTAAGGGCGGGCGGGCGGCAGCGGGCGGCCCAGGAGTCGGTTATAGGTCAGTAACGGCAGGTCGGTAGCGGCGAACATCGTCTCGATCGTGAAGCGATGGTTGCACTCCAAGAGCTTCAGCTGGCCGTCGCGGGGATCACGCTTGAACTCCACATGGAAGAGGCCGCGAAGCCCCACCCCCCGGAGGAAGTGGAGCCCGGCGTCGATCGCCTCCTGGTTCCAATCGCTGACGACGTAGCACCCGAGACCGAAATGGGGCGGGTACTGCCGGAGCTTGTGGAAGGTGAAGTGGGTCAGCGGTTCGCCGCGCTCGTCCAGGTAGCCGCAGTAGGAGAGCAGCTCGGTCTCGGGTCCCGGAATGATCTCGGTGACGGCCATCTCCAGTCCAAGGGCCGTCATCCGGCTCAGCCCCTCCTCCAGCTCGCGGCGGTCGTTCGCCACCAGCAGCTTGAATCCGACGCCGAAGACCCGCGCGAACAGGTGGGTGTGGAGGGGTTTCAGCGCGCACGGGTAACCGATCTCCTCGATCGACTCGTCGAGGTCACTGCCGCTCCCGATGGTCCACGTGCGGGGTGTCGGGACGCCGGCCGCGCGGGCGAGCTCGTACGTCCGCTCCTTGTCGAGCATCGCCGCCAGCACCTCGTCGTCCGCTTCCACCGGCACGTATCCCAGTTCCTCGAGCGTCGCTCGGTGGCGAACGATCAGGTCCAGGCTGTCGTCGTTGCACGGCATCAACACGGCGCCGCGCGGGGCCTCCCCGGCCAGCCAGTCCAGCCAGCGGTCCACCACCCCCTCCTTGCTGCCCAGGTCGGTGTACCCGGCGCAGTGGCGCGAGTAGGCAATCGGGTTGTACTCCGGGTCGCCTCCGACGGCATAGGCCCTCACGCCCGCCCGGTCGAGGCTGCGCACAACCGGAAAGGCGATCCCTTCGCCGCCAAAGGTGACCGCCGGAGGATTCTCGTCCGGGGTCACGGCGGCGTACCCTAGCCTTCCGGTCGGCAGGTCACCTCCCTGGCGCCTCAGTCAGTCGCTGTCAGTCCAGCCGGGTCGCCGAAGCGAGATACCGCGGGAACTCCAGCTCCTCACCCCAGAGAGTCGGATCCATGAGAGGCTCGACTTCGATGTCGGCCAGAGACAGCCGCCGCAGTAGGTCGACAAGGCGGTCCGCTGTTGGTCCGCCCGAAAATGGCAGGTCCCTCTCCACCCGGCGATAAAAACGGTGAGTCCTGCGCAGTCGCTTGGGACGAATACCGCTGCGCACGGAGATTTCGACGATGGCGTCCTTGAATCTGTCCTTCAAGCGCTTCTTCCGTTGCCTGTGGGTCTCCGCGGCCTGATTGTCGGCCCATTTGCCTTCTATGACAAGGAGCCGGCCCCCAGGGCGAAGGACGCGGAGCCATTCCGCGACGCCCAGCTCAGGACTGGGCAGGTTCCAGACGACGTGGCGTGCGACGACGACGTCGAAGGTCTCGTCCTCGTAATCGAGCGCGCTCGCGTCTCCAACCCGGTAGTCGATCTCGAGTCCCGCCCTCTGGGCCTTGCTTTCGGCGCGGTCGATCATCAGAGGCGAAAGATCGATGCCCGTGACCGCGTGTCCGAGCTCCGCGAATCTGAGAGCGATGAAGCCGGTTCCACACCCGACGTCGAGGACTTCGTGCGGCCGCTCTGAGAAGCGGGCGAACAACTCGAGCCAGGCGCGTCGTTGGTCGTCGCTGAAGAGCCCGTGGCCGGCATGCTCGTCGAAGGTCGGAGCGCGCCGGTCCCAGTGATGACGAATGACTTCTGTTTCGTCCCTGCTCATGCCCACAAACTTGCTACCCATATCGCTCAGTCCTAACCAGCGCCGATTCGCGCGCATACCAGGTTCACGGGAAAACCTTTAGCGCGCCTAAAGGGACACCGGCTGACGCCGGCACCCGGAGGGCGGCACGATCGGCCGCAGGGCCACCTATGATCGAGCGCATGCAAAGCCAGTGCGGCGTAACCGAGGCGTTCGGCGCCCGATGAGCGAGACCGGTGAATCAGCCGACGAAACCCGCGTCATCACGATCTGCGGAGGCGGCAACGCCGGGCACGCCCTCGCGGTAGTCCTTTCACAGCGTTTCACCGCCCACGTCGACTGGCTGGTCAGCTCACCAGAGAGAGCCGACCTCCTTCACGGGGGCCGGTCACGCGACGGTCTCCGCTCCACAGGGGTCATCCAGGCGGAGGCGGATCGGCTGCGAACCATCTCCTCAGATCCCGCGGAGGTGATCCCGAACGCAGATATGGTTTTGCTCGCCGTACCGGCTTTTGCTCACGCTGAGGTCCTGCGCCGGATAGGGACGCACCTCGGCGATGAAACCCCCGTGGGGTGCCTGCCGACGCGAGGCGGGTTCGAGTTCGAGGCTGCGCGGCATCTTCCTCGTCGCGGCTCCAAACGCCAGACGATCTTTGGCCTGCAGACCCTCCCCTGGTCGACACGAATCGTGAAGCCGGGTGAGGCCGTGAACATCGGCGCAGCGAAGGCGGAGGGGACCATCGCATCGCTGCCGCCCGATTCCGGTGAACATCTGGCGCGCAAGCTGTCCCAGATCTTTGGAACGCGGCTCGCGCCCGCAGCGAGCTTCCTGAGCCTGACTCTCGGCAACCAGGGCCAGGTCATACACACAGGCCTGATGTACGGGCATTTTCGGTCCTGGAGCGGCGAGGAGTACGACGCCGATTCGGTCCCCTTCTTGTACGCAGAGGCGACTGATGAGATGGGAGAGGTCGTTGAACGCATGTCTGCCGAGGCACTTGCTGTCGCTCACGCGCTGAGAGACAAGACCGAGAGGGCGCTGCGCCTCGACCACGTCCAGTCCGTTCACGACTGGCTGCGAGCCTCATACGCTCACGTGACCGCCGACTCGAGCACGGTCGCCACGTGCTTTCGAACCGGCCCCATCCAAGAGCGGCGCACACCGATGGTCGAGCTGACGCCCGGGAGATTCACTCCGAACTTCCAATACCGCTCCCTCACGGAGGACGTCCCCTACGGGCTGGTGATCACCCGTGCGCTCGCGGACATCGCCGCGGTCGAGACACCAATGATCGATGAGGTCATTTCGTGGGCGCAGGGCGTTCTCGACAAGGGCTACCTCGCCGACGGCCGGCTGGAAGGACCCGACGTGGCAGATCTCCCAACTCCACAGAACCACGGGATCTTCTCTCCGGACGAGCTCATCCGGTGGTACAGCGCCGAGGCGGCTCTCGAGGCCCAGCGGGTGCGATAGACCTTGATCGATACCCAGGTACCAGTCGTTGATACCCAGGTACCCGCCGTGGTCGTGTTCCGCGGCCGCCAGAGCTACGGACCCCTCGCCATTGCCCGCACGCTTGGCCGCCTCGGAGTCTCCGTGTATCCGGTCGCGCCGGAAAATACGGCTCTGTCACCCGTATTTTCTTCGCGCTACTGGGAGGACAGGACGCTATGGGATTTCTTTGAGCGACCCGAGCTGGATTCGGTTGAGCTCCTTCGGGATGTCGGGTCGAAGCTGGCGAAGAAGCACGGTTCGCACCCGATCCTTTTCACGACCAACGATTGGGTTGCGATCTTTTTCGAACGCCACAGCGAGGCTTTGGCCGACTATTTTCAGTTTCCTCGACCTGCCTCCTCGATTGTGGGGAGGCTGCTGAACAAGTGGGACATGCACGTGCTGGCGACGCAGCACGACATTCCAACGCCCGTCACCGTGCAACCAACCTCTCGCGCGGAGATCGACGAATTTGCGGCAAGGACGGGGTTTCCGCTGGTCGTAAAAGCGGCCGATCCGTTTCTGCCCGCCCCAGAAAACACGATCGCTCGGTCGCAGCCCGAGCTGGACGACGCGATTGAAGAAGCCGTGTCCCGCGAAACATGGAACTTCGTACTGCAGGAACACATCCCAGGCGGTGTCGACAACGTCTGGATGTGCAATGGCTATTTCGGACGCGACGACGGTCATGGCGTCGTGTTCACCGGAAAGAAGCTCCGCCAGTTGTCCTCGATGGGAACCGCATCGTTGGCGGAGGTTGAGTCGAACGACACAGTTGCGAGTCAGACGTACCGTTTCATGACTGCGTTGGGATATCGCGGCTGCTGTGGGGTTGGATGGCGCCACGACGTTCGCGACGGTACGTACAAGGTGCTGGACGTCAACGCGCGGGTCAGCAGCGTGTTCCGTCTCTTCACCGGCGCCAACGGTCTCGACGTCGTTCGCCTCTGTTACCAGGACCTTTCCGGGCAGCCGATGGGTGATACCGCGGCTCAGGATGGGAGGAAGTGGCTGGACGAGCGCGACCTCCGCGCGGTCTTCCCCAGTCGGGGGGAGGATCGCGTCAGCGTGCGCGAGTGGGTCAAGTCAGTCCGCGGAGTCCAGGAATTGCATTGGCTTGCTCGCGATGACCTCGGCCCGTTCCGCGCCTGGCTGCGCGGAAAGGTCTTCCGGCGGTGAGTGTCCTGGCCGGTCGCCGCTGAAGCTATTGGTCGGCCGGGGCGCGCTCGCCGGCGGCGCCATCGAACCGCGAAGGCCGGAACGGACTCAGGGCGGATGCTTCGCCTCCCTCGACGATCTCCTCCGCCACCTGCTGGGACAGAAGCGGAGCGAGGGTGATCCCGCTGTGCGTCACGACCACGTAGAGACCATCGATCGAGTCGATCCAGCCGCAGACCGGCCACCCGTCGATCGGGAGGGCGCGCAAGCCGATCTGCGCCTGCTCGAAGCTCGCGTCGGCGAAGCGCGCGCTCAGATCCGCCGCCCGCTCCAGCAGCGTGTTCGCCGCCGCCCTGACCGTCTCCGCCGAGCGATCACCTGCGATCACGCGGTCCGCCCCGGCGCTCGCAAGGACGGCATGCCCTGAAGGCCGGGGCGCCCAGTTGACCTCACGGCTATGCAGGACCGTGCTTGGACTTCCCGCCGTCGGCAGCACGGTGACCAGGAGGCCGAACGCCTTTGACCCCTCGTCCTCGCCATGCGCCAGCGGAACCTCCACACCGAGGCGAGCGAGAAAGTCCTGCGTCCATGGGCCGGTCGCAACGACGACGGTGTCTGCGCGGACTGCTTCCCCACCCGCCAGGGCGACTCCCGCGACCGCGTCGTTCTTGAGCACGAGGTGCTTCGCCGCCGTCTGCAGGAGAACCTTTGCCCCCGAACGCCTGGCGCGCTCCAGCAGCGCCCGTGCCATCGCCGGTCCGTCCACCCACCCCTCGTCGGCGTAATAAGCGGCAACGGCTGTCGCGGGCAATTTGAGGCCCGGTTCCAGCTGCCCCAGCTCTCGGATGGGAACGAGGTCGGCGCGATATCCCCTTTCCTGGAGCCGTGTGACCTTCGAATTCAGGCGATCTGCGTCCTCGGGTTGGCGGGAGATCTCGATGTTGCCCGTGGGATGGAAGGTGCGCGTTTCGCCAAGTGCGTCCGCGAGGGCATGGTGCTCAGCCGTAGCTCTGACGGTGAGGTCGAAGTACTCCCGGCTTGTATCGAGCTTGCTGCTGGCGTTCACCCAGGCCAGGCTCGTGCCCGTCGTCCCGGCGCCGGGGAGCGCTGCCTCGACCATCGTCACGGATGCGCCGCGACCCGCGAGCCGCGAGGCAATGCTCGTGCCGATTATTCCGGCGCCGATCACAACTATGCGAGGGCGTCGTGCCATGCAGCGTGGCGAAGTCCGATCGTCGGACCTCCCTTGACGTGATTATCACACGGCCCCAGTCACTCGAGATGAGCCGCGGCGTGCCCTACGCTTTCTCGCCCATTGGACGCCCTGGTAACGGATGTACAGCTGGCCCCGGCGGTCGCCGGCGTAAGAGGGCTGGGCCGGGGCGGCATCGGGGTGATCGCGCTCGGCCCCGATCGGTCGGCCGCCGGACTGTGGTCGCGCTACACGAGGCAGCGTGAGGTCGGTCCTGACGCCGTGGCGAGCCCCGAGGCCTACGTCGACCTGATCGCGCGCGTTGCAAGGGAGCGCGGCCCGCTCGTCGTCTACCCCAGCCGGGAGGAGAGCATCGACGCGATCGTCGAGCACTTGGCGGAAATGCCGCCCGAGGTCATGTTCCCGTTCCCGACGAACGATGCTTTGCGCAAGATCCGCGAGAAGCCCGGGCTGGAGGCCCTTACCGCCGAGGTGGGACTGAGGTCCCCGGCTGCGATCGCCGAAGCGACGGTCGCCGAGCTCTTGGAGTCGTCGATACCGCTTCCCAGCGTGATCAAGCCCGCCGCTCCGGTCGGGCGCCTGGGCTCGGCGAAGGTCATCGAGACCGAGGAGGAGCTGCGGGCGGCTCTGGAGTGGCGAGAGGTGCCCCCGGAGGAGCGGGTCCTTGTTCAAGAGCACGCGTCCGGCCCGCTGATCTCGCTCGAGCTCGTCCTCGATCGGGACGGGCAGGTGGCTGCGCAGTTCCAGGGGCTCGCCCGCGAGACGTGGCCGCCGAAGGCCGGGTCGATCAACTATGCCGTGAGCGTCGAGCCCGACCCCGAGCTCGTCGAGCGTGCCGCCGAGTTCCTGCGACGGGCTGGTTACTGGGGGCTCGCTCAACTCGATTTCGTCGACGACGCGCGGGGGAAGACCCTGATCGACGTCAATCCCCGCTTCTACGCCTGTCTTCCCTTGGCGCTCGCGTGCGGGGTGAACCTTCCCATGGTGTGGCACGCGGTCGTCACCGGCGGCCCACGTCCGCCGCTGCGCCCCTACCCGACCGGGGTCACCTACCGCTGGCTGAAGGGGGACTTGGCGGCCGCCGCGCAGGGCCTGCCTCGGCGACTACTGAGACGCCGGATGCCGTCTGGAGCGGGGTCGATGTGGGCATCAGATGACCCGATGCCGGCCCTGCTGCTCTCCTCACGAGCGGTAACGCGCCGGTTTCGCGGGCGCCGTGCCCGCCTCGGCCTCGACAACGACCGCCCGGCGGCCGGCTAGTCCCCTGCCCCGTCCGGCGAGTCGGTTCCCGAGGAACCCCGAAGCCGCTCGTAGGGACCGATCGCGAGCAGGGCCGCGCGGGACGTCGGACGGCTGTTCCCAATCAGCAGAGAGCGGCTCTCTCGATCGCGGCATCCGTACCAGTACTTGTAGCTGTCCGCGCCCCGCATCAGGTCGTAGTAGCGGCGCCCAGCGGCAATCGAAGCCCGTATGCCCTCCCCGATCGCGACCTTTCCCGGTCCCAGGTGAGCGACCTCGAGGTCATAGCCTCCCTGCCAGGAGTAGAAGTTGCGCCGGTCGAGCAGGCTGACCTCGACGCCCACGACCTGTCCTGAGTGTCGGAGCTCCCAGACCTCGCCGAGCCCGGCGGAGACCATCAGCGGCATCAGCTCCCGCAGGAATCCGACGTATCGCGAGCCACGCTGCCCGGGGTGGATCTCCGTGTCCTCCTTGGCTTCCCACCAGCTCAGCTTCAAGGCATGCCAGCGATCGACCGCGGCGCCGATCGCCGCCGGCTCCCCGACCCGAACGACCTCGAGCTCACCGTCGTCGAGTCGGCGAAGGTGGCGCCTGAGGTCCTTTCTGCGCTTGCGCGGAAGCCATTCCAGATACTCGTCGAAGCTGGAAGGAAGCTCGAGCCGAGGGTAGGTGGCCGTACGGCGCTCCCGCAGGCGCAGCCCCTGCCGCTTCATCGAGGGCTGGATGGACGAGGTCTCGGGGAACCAGCTGATCGCCAGAAGGTCCCACTCCCTGCGCCTCTTGACGATCTCGCGAACCACCTCCTCCGCCACAGCCGGCCGCAGCTCAGACGTGGCCAGGATGTCCTGGCTCGGGTGTGAGCCGGGCCGCCCCAGGATCCGAAGGGGGCCGCGTCTGCGGAGGATGAACGGCGCGAGGCCCACGAGCCGGCCGCTATCGCGAACGACGACAGTCCACGGCCGGCTCGAACTTCCCCAGCTCGGCCACCACGCTCGTGCCCATTCGGGTGACATGAACGGGGTCGCTTCGGGGTCGGAGCGGAACAACTCCTCCCACTCCGGCAGTATCGACTCGAGGCTGTCGTGAAGCTCACCCTTCATCTGGCGCCGCCCTACTCCGTCGGCGTCTCGCCGCGCATTCAATGCAGGATATGGCCCAGCGCAGGGGACTCCCCTCTGTCCACAGCTGAGCCGTCTCGCCCGCCGAGACCCTTGCCTTCGTGCTCCCGCGCGGGTTTCGAGCGCCGTGGAGACCGGTCACGGCCTCCGGTTCGCTCGACAGCCCGATGCGATTTTCTGTTAGTGAATCTGCGTATTTCCGTTAGTGAATTGTGAGTTTCGTCTGCAGGTCTTGCTAGGGTTGCGCAACTTCTCGCTGAGTCCCGCCACATATCCGCGGGAACGGGGGACCCAGATCCCACCCGGGGCGAATCGTGGCAAGTGGTCCGCATAGCGCTTCCTTTCGGCGCTAGCCCGTCAGCTAACCCCGTAAGCGACCAAGAGAGGCATTGTGAAACAAGCACCTCGCGCTTCGTTGGGCGCTCTGTTCGCCCTACTCGCGCTCGCCCTCGCCGGCTGCACCAAGGTCCAAAGCGATCCAGTGACGAATCCGAATCCGGTCTCGGAATGGCGTGGGGTCTCGGATGCCTTCGACCAGGGGGCGTGCTGCTACAAGGCCGAGCAGGATCCCCTGATCTCCTATCACGCCACCGGCGGGGATCCGCACCCGGACATCAACGGCATCGTCCACCACGGGTACCGGACGCTGAAGATCGAGGAAACGAAGTTGTCGGCGTCGCAGACCCTGCCACGCCTAAGCCTCAACGTTCGGTCGACCGCCGGGTTCCCGACGTCCGGCCACCTGTGGATTCAGAAGGGCAGTTCGTACACACAGGTGACCTATCTTGGCAAGAGGGCGCAGCGCTTCATCGGGGTAAGAGGAGGTAGCGGCACACCTCGTTCAGGCTCGCGCGTTGTGTCTCAGAGCGAATGGGACTTCCACCACCAGCGAGACTCGACACGAACGCAACTCATAAACCAGTCGTGCAGCAACACCTTCTACTGCTACAGAGCCGGCACGAGAAGCCTCACCTGCATGGGTGTTCGCCTGCAAGCCCCCACGCCGCTGCCGTACAACGTCGGTCCCGGAGGCGGCAATACCAAGTACTCACAGGTGTGGCAGATCAAGACCCACGGGGGTCCAATCCTCTCAATGCTCGAAGGTCGGAATGGACTGAAGCTCGTTAACAATTACAACCAGGGCCAGCACGTCAGGGAGTACTTCTTCCGGGACGTGCCGCGCGGAAAATGGCTGCGCCTCTGCATCGATGTCCAATTTGACAGTGATCAGACCGAGGGCGCTTTCCGGCTCTGGGGTGATACCAACGGCGACAGCAACTACTGGCGGTACCGTCCCCTGACGGAGAGGATCACCTCGGGGACGCTCAACGGGGGCGACAGCTACGCCATGCTCTCGATCGGCCCTTACAACCACGTAAGCCTGCCCTCAGTCAGTCGGGACTATGCGAACGTCGAGGTCCTCGCCCACTCGCCCAGCGACCCCTGGGGGGGGCGATCGGTCCAAGAGCTGCGGCGGGCGATCCAGCCCTGAGCGGTTCCTAACCGATGGCCTGGCACGAGGGCCAGAGGTTGAAGTCGATCTCCGGAACGAGGGCTTTCAGCTCGGCCAGATCACTGTGGATGATGTGGCGTGCCGCCTCCGTCACCTCATCCATGACCTCTACCTGAGGATGCGACTGACCGGCTCGATCGGTGAGAAACGTCGGCACGTGGTGGGGAACGTCGGCGCCGACGAACTCATAGGTCCGCCGGAGCTCTGCTCTGGGGTCCTGCACGCACTGCTCGTATTGGAGCACCAGGACCTGCGCTCGGTCGAAGTGCTCGAACAGCCTCCGCAGCTGCCTGCCGTACAGGCTGCGGCTCAGGGCATCGTTCGCGTCCATCGCGCCCACATACCCGCGGCGCTTACCCCGCACATCCCGCTGGAGCACATCCAGCTCGTGGCTGAGGCCCGACCGATAGCGACCGACCGGGTCTCTGAGTAGTACCAGGAGCTTCGCGTCGGGCGCGGCCCTGCGCAGGAGAGCCGGCGTCCAGAAGTCGTGCATGTAGCGCGGACACCACTCTCCGGTGATCGTTCCCTTGGGCCGGGTGAAGATTCGGTGGTAGGCACGCACGTCGTCGTCGGAGAAGTCACGCGCGAAGTACTTGTCGAAGAAGTGGATCTCCTTCCCGCCCGCCGGCTCGTGGACCCGGGGATGGTCGCAGAGCAGCCGCCACCACCACGTCGTCCCGGAACGCTGCGTACCGACGCCGACGAAGTCGGGCGGGCCAACGATCCAGTCGCGCACGTGCCGGTAGCGCCAGCGGCGAAGAACCCGGCGGCGCGTGCGCTTCAGGCGATCGATCATCCCAATCGAGCTCTTGGCCCATCGAGTTCCTGGCGCCCTCGCCAATGGTTGGCTCTGGCCTCGAGCAGCGGCCGAGTGTACAGGCGCCACACCACGCTTCGAACGTTGCGGCCACCGTGGCTTGACTCACGGCCCAACCACCTGAACGTTGTCGATCTCGACCGAGCAACCGCGCGGCGCCGGGCACGCGATCAAGGGATCGTGGTAGAGACCGATCCGCAGGTGGGAGGGGATCGAGTCCCCCGGCTCGAGGCCGTCGGTGTCGCTGGAGGCGCCCTCGGGATCCGGCAGCTCGTACTTCAGCGTGTGGGTGATGAAGGGCGGTGATCGCTCCTCGGCGTCGAGCCAATCGCCGTCGCCGTTTCGGTCGATATAGAGCTTGACCCGGCCCTCGTCGTCGTGCTGCGAGTATTTGACGTCGAGCGCCAGGCGGACCCAAACGCCGGCGCTGGCGGGAGCTTCCCACAGGGTCTCGCTGGTCCCCCCTGAGGGCGAGTTCGCATGGTTGAGCTTCCATTCGCCGTCGCTCGCCTGGAGGCTGAGGACAGGGATTCCGCCCCCGTTGTCGGAGGGCTGGGTCTGCTTCATCTGCAGCACGTTCTGGAACAGGGGGGTGTTGAGCGGGAAGTTCTCGGGCAGCCGGAAGGAGGCGAAGGTGATCCGGCGCTCGCTTTCCCGGTAGAGCTGAAAGGTCCCCTCTCCCCCTCCGGAGCCATTGCTCCACTCGTTGCGTCCCAACTCGCATCGCTCCCCGGAGACGTCGTCGCCGTCGAGCACCGTCAGGCGCCGGTAGGCATCGTCTCCCTGTGGCGCGCCCGTGGCCGTCGGGTGCGGATCGCCCCCGCTCGGCACCACACTGGCGCGCGAGGCGCTGGCGCAGTCGATGCTCCCCCACAGCGACTCGGGATCGGCGCTCGAGCCGGTATCTGACTTCACCGTGCAGCCGGAAACGGTCATCGTCGCCGGATGGAAGGCGCACGATGCTTCGGGCGACCCCTGGCCGGGGAGATCGATCCCGAACGCGACCAAGATGCCGGCGCCCGCCAGGAGCACCACGAGAACGATTGTCAAGGCCTTGCTCATTTCGCGCCGTTCCGAGAGTCGGATCGCGGCCCGCCGCCGCGAGAGAAGCTGCCCGCCACCTATGGGGCCGCCGGAGGCCGCCCACGTTAACCGCCCAACTTAACGGTAGCTATGGCGAATGAGCTACGGGTGTACGACCTGCACGTTGTCCAGGTCGACCGAGCAACCGCTCGGCGCCGAACAATCAAACGAGGAGGCGTGGTAGATGCCAACGCGCAAATGCGAGGGGATCGAATCTCCGGCCGACAGGCGGTCGGTGTCGTCGCCGTCGGGATCCGGAGTCTCGTACTTCAGCGTGTGGGTCGTGAAGGTGGGTGATCGCTCGTCGGCGTCGAGCGAGTCGCCGTCGCCGTTGCGATCGAGATAGAGCTTGACCTTGCCCTCCTCACTGTCCTGGGAGTAGGTCACGTCCAGTGCCATGCGGACCCAGACCCCGGCTTGGGCGGGAGCCTTCCAAAGCGTGTCGCTGTCGCCGCACGGACCGGCGGAGCTCGCGTGCTGCAGCCACCATTCCCCGTCTCGAACCTGAAGAGTGAGCTCGGGCGGGCAGCTGCCGTTGTCGGAGGGCTGCGTCTGCTTCATCTGCAGCACGTTCTGGAAGCTCGAGTGGTTCATGTGAAAGTTCTCGGGCAGCCGGAAGGAGACAAAGGTGATTCGGCGCTGTCCCTCCCGATAGAGCTGGAAGGTCCCATCGCCTCCGTCGGAGCCGTACCGATGCTCGTTCCGGCCCAGCTCGCATCGCTCCCCGGAGACGTCATCGCCGTCGAAAACCGTCAGGCGCCGATAGGCGCTGTCTTCCTGCAGCTTGCCCGTCGCGGTCGGATGCGGGTCGCCACCACTGGCCGCCTGGCTGACGCGTGAGTCGCTGGCGCAGTCGATCTTGCCCCACCGCTGCTCGGGATCTGGGCTCTGGCCCATGTCCGTGGACACGACGGCGCAGGCCGGGATGGAGGCGGTGAAGGGATCGCCCCCCAAGGTTGCCTCGCAGCTCTCCGAGGGGGCCGAGCGGACGGTCGTGCTGGACTCCGCGCGAAGCTCCGCCCAGGCGGCGTCCCTTGCCTCGCCTTCGCTCTCGGCGCTGACCTCGTAGACGTGCTCAGCCCCATCGGGACCGTTGATCGTGACGCGCCAGGTCGTTTGGCCTATGGCGGACACGCCGACGCCGACAGCGCCAAAAACGAGCGCGGCACCGAGTCCCACGACGAGATGTCTGATCCGCCTTCCCACCTTGTCGAGGGACCCTCTATCCGTTTGCCCCCGGGTCAAATCGCGACTTTCTGCAGGTGTCCGGATTTCGGGTAGTGGGTGCCGGTAGCCACGCTCCGGAGCCTGCGGTCGCGGGCGTGAGTGACGGCGCGCTTCGATTCGGAGTAGCGGCTAGTCGCGGGAGCGACTCACGGCGCGACGACCTGCACGTTGTCCACCTGCACTGAGCAGCCGCTCGGTGCCGGGCAGTCGATGGACGGGTCGTGGTAGACGCCGACCCGCAAGTGTGAGGGGATCGAATCCCCGGGCGCGAGGCCGTCTGTGTCGCTGGCGGCGCCGTGGCGATCCGGGGTCTCGTACTTCAGCGTGTGGGTCGTGAACGCGGGTGACTGTTCCTCGTCGTCCAGCCAATCGCCATCGCCGTTGCGGTCGATATAGAGCTTGACCTGCCCCTTGTCGCTGTGCTGGGAGTAGGTGACCTCCAAGGCGGTTCGGACCCAGACCCCGGTCGCGGCGGGGGCGCGCCAGAGGGTCTCGCTGATCGACTCTCCGCAGGCTCCCGGCGACTTCGCATGCTGCAGCCACCATTCCCCGGCGCGAACCTGAAGGCTGAGGACTGGCGGGCAGCTGCCGTTGTCGGAGGGCTGGGTCTGCTTCATCTGGAGCACGTTCTGGAAGCTGCTCGTGCTCATCGTGAAGTCCCCGGGCAGCCGGAAGGAAACGAAGGTGATCCGGCGCTCGCCCTCCCGGTAGAGCTGGAAGGTCCCCTTGCCCCCCTTGGAGCCGTACCGCTGCTCGTTCCGACCGAGCTCGCAGCGCTCGCCGGAGACATCATCGCCGTCGAAAGCGGTCAAGCGCCGGTAGGCGCTGTTTCCCTGCGGGGCCGCGGTGCCCATCAGGTGCGGGTCGCCGCCGCTCGTCACGTCGTTGGCGCGGGAATCGCTGGCGCAGTCGATCTTGCCCCACGCCGACTCGGGATTGGCCGTCGAGCTCGTATCCGAGCTCACCAGTCTGCAGCCCGGGGCGGTCATGGTGGCCGGGTCGATCACACAGTTCCCAGCCGGGAGCGGGGGCCCGCCGTGGGGCTTGGGGCTCTTGGGACCCTTTCGAATGACCCGGTCGCAGCTCCGCTTCACCCGGTCGCGCCAGTCGGCCACGACCTTGTCGCGTCCATCGCCGCAGCGCACGAGATCCCGAAACCCGTCACGCGTGACCAGCTTGTCGCTGCCCCCACCGCCCCGGACCCGATCAACGCCGGCGCCGGGCCTCAGGACGTCGGACTCGCGGCCACCGGCCAGGCAGTCGGGGCCCGCCAGGCCATTGACCTCGTCAGCGCCGCCGCCCGCCTGGAGCCGGTCGCCCTCGTCGGTGCCCACGAGCGTGTCCGGCGCTTCGGTGCCCCGTTCGACGTTCGCACACGTGTGGGCGGCGGCCGGAGAGGGCAGAGCAAGAGCTGCGCCCGCAATCAGTGCTAGTGCGAGCGTCGTAAGCGCGTTTCGCTGTCTGCTTGACCTTGACACCCCCGGCCTCCCTTCGCCTCTTCCTTTCGGCAGCCGAGCCACCTCGCCGGGAGCGAGACCTTTGAGCCTGGACGGATGTCGTAGGCGGAGGCGGGCCTATGGCGACGGGGTGCCGCCGCTCCCGCCGGTGCCGGTCTGGGTGCTCGTGGTGGTGGTTGTGGTTGTGGCCGTCGTCGTCGTGGGCGTCGTCGACGTCGTCGACGTGGTCGTTGGCGTCGTCGTTGGCGCCGTGGACGTGCTGGTCGTCGGGGCAACCGTCGTCGTGGTCGTCTCGTTGTCCCCACTGTCGGCCGCGATCACGACGAGTGCGAGGGCTAGGCCTATCACCGCGGCCACCAGCAGCGCGATCGCCCATTTGACGCCGCGGCTCATGCCCCCGGTCGAGCCCGGCGGAGGCGGGCCCGGAGGCGGCTCGGGCTGGCCCATTCGGCGAGTGGGATCCTCGTGCACCTTGGGGGCGAGTGTATGCGCCGCGGCGGCCGGACCCGCCGCCGCTCGGAATCTCACCGCTTGCCGGCGGGCGGCCCCCCGGGCGTCGGCTTCTCCTTCGTGACGGTGGCGGTCGTCGTGCTGGTCACCGTTTTGACGGTCTTCTGGACAGTGGTGGTGATCGTCGGGACAGTGGTCACGACCGTCGTCGTCGGCTCCACCGTCTTCACGCTGGTGGTGGTCTTCGAACGCGTGACCACCTCCTTCTCAGGTCCCGACGCGACGAGCACCGCAACTGCAATGCCGAGGCCCAGGGCCACGGCGGAGGCAAGGATCAGCGCGATGGTCGTCCGCCTTGACGTACCGTCGCCGGGAGGTGGCGGCTTCGGCGTCAACCCCCCCTCGGCCAGAATGCGCCGGGGGTCGGGCGGGGGCGGCTGTCGCTCAGGCGAGGACATCGCTAAGGATCGCGAGCGCCGAATCGACGTCTTCCGCTGTGATCACCAGTGGCGGCAGGAATCGCAGCATGCCGGAGTCGGGTACGTTCAGCAGGAGGCCCGCCTCGAGAGCGCGCGCCGCGACCTGGCCCGCGTCCAGCCCCTCGGCAAGTGTGACGCCAACCATCAGGCCCCGACCGCGGACCTCGGCGATGCCGTCGAGCTCGGCCAATCGCTGCATGAAATCCGCGCCAACCTCGCGAACTCTGCGCAGGAGCTCGGGCTCGTCGATCACCTCGAGCGCGGCCAGCGCGGCGGCGGCCCCGATCGGCCCCCCGGCGAACGTCGAGCCGTGGTCGCCGAGCTCGAGCACCTCGCCGAGCTCGCCGGTGGTGACGCAAGCGCCCACCGGCAAGCCGCCGCCGAGGGCCTTCGCCACCGTGATCGCGTCCGGACGCACACGGAGCTGCTCGTAGGCCCAGAGCGACCCCGTCCTCCCCATGCCCGACTGGATCTCGTCCAGGATCAGGATGGCGTCCGCGGCATCGCAGCTCTCGCGGGCGGCGAGCAGGACGTCATCGGCGATCGGAAAGATGCCCGCCTCGCCCTGGATCGGCTCGATCATCACGGCGGCCGTGCGGTCGCCGACCGCAGCCCGAAGCGCGTCGGGAGCGTCCTGCGGCACGGCCACGAAGCCGGCGGGCAGCGGCCCGAACAGGTCCTCGCGGGCCAGCTTGGGTGTCGCCGCGAGGGCTCCCAGCGTGCGACCGTGAAATGCGCCGTGCAGCACGACGATCTCCGGTGCCTGCACTCCCCGGGCGTGGGCGCGCTTCCGAGCGAGCTTGATCGCGCACTCGTTCGCCTCGGTACCCGAGTTGCAGAGGAAGACCTTCCCACCGAGGCTCGCGTCCGCCAGCCGCTTGCAGAGCCGCATCGCCGGCTCTGTGTAGTAGAGGTTGGAGACGCCCCCCAGCCGGCCCGCTTGATCTGAGATCGCGGCGACGATCCGCGGATGGCAGTGGCCCGCATTGTGGACCGAGAGCCCGGCAAAGAAGTCGAGGTACTCCTTGCCTTCGGCGTCCCACAGCCGGGGCCCCGAGCCGCGCACGAACTCGACCGGCGCACGCGCATAGGTCGGCATCGCATACCGCGCCTCCAAAGCTTGCAACTCAGCGAGACTCAAGGGACGACCATCGTGCCGATCCCCGCGTCCGTGAACAGCTCCAACAACAGGGAGTGCGGCTCCGAGCCGTCGATGATGTGCGCGGACTGCACCCCGCCGCCGATCGCCTCGATGCAGGCTCCGAGCTTCGGCCGCATGCCGCCCTCGACCTCTCCGAGCGCGGCTGCCACCTCGTCCACCGTGGCGCGGGAGACGAGCGATCCGGGATCCCCGGGGTCGGCGAGCCAGCCACGAACGTCGGTCAGAAAGATCGCCTTGTGCGCGCGCAGGGCCGCGGCGACCTTGCCGGCAGCGGTGTCGGCATTGACGTTGTAGGAGTTGCCCTCGCGGTCGGTGCCCGCGGAGGCGATGACCGGGATGTAGTCCTCGGCGATGTGGTTGAGCACATCGACGTCGACGCGCTCGACCTCCCCCACGAACCCGACCTCGTCCGCATTCGGATGCGCCCTGACCTCGAACAAGGTCCCGTCCTCACCCGAGAGCCCCACCGCAGGCTGTCCGTGACGGTTGAGCCGGCTGACGATGTCCGAGTTGACCTTGCCGAGCAGGACCATCTTCGCCACCTCCACCGTCTCGGGATCGGAGACGCGAACCCCCTCGACGAACTTGACCTCCATTCCCAGCCGCTGCATGTAGTTGGTGATGTCCGGGCCGCCGCCGTGGACGATCACCGGGTTCAGGCCCACGTACTTGAGCAGGACGACGTCGGTCGCGAAGGCTTCGCGAAGCTCCTCGTCGCGCATCGCAGCGCCCCCGTACTTGATCACCACCGTGCGGCCGTGGAACTCCCTGATGTAGGGGAGCGCCTCGAGCAGCGTCTTCACGTTCGCGCTCACGTTGCGTACTCCGCGTTCAGCTCGATGTAGCCATGCGTGAGGTCGGAGAAGTAGATACAGGCTTCGGAGTCGCCGCGGTCCAGCCGCAGGCCGATCTCGGCCTCGGCAGCGCCGGTGCCAAGCTCCGCTGCCTCGATCACATCCGGGCCAAGCTCGGGAAGGTCAACTCCGGCCAGCGCCATGCCGGCTGCCTGGGCGATCCGGCCCCAGTTGGGGTCTCGGCCATAGAACGCGGTCTTGACGAGGGGCGAGTTGGCGATCGCCCGGGCAACCCGGTCAGCCTCCTCGCTCGAGGCCCCTCCGGCAACCTCGATCCGGCCCACTCGCGTCGCTCCCTCTCCATCGGCAACGATTTCGAGCGCGAGCTGGAGCAGGATCGCGTCAAGCAGCCCCTCCGGCAGCGGGCGACCCGACGACCCGGTCGCCTGGAGCAGGACGGTGTCGTTGGTGCTCATCTGCCCATCGACGGTGATCCGCTCGAACGAGTCGGCAACCGCGGCGCGCAGCGTCGTCTCCGGAGCGGGGACCTGGGCATCGGTCTGCACAAAGCACAGCATGGTCGCGAAACCCGGCTCGATCATCCCGGCGCCCTTGGCCTGGGCGGAGACCGTGACGCCGCCGGCCCGAACCGTGCACTGCTTCGGGCCACGGTCGGTGGTCATGATCGCCGCCGCGAAGTCACCACCACCGTGCGTGGACAGTGCGCTGGCCGCCTCGCTCACACCGCGTCGAACCGCTTCCATCTCGAGCGGTACCCCGATCGGGCCGGTCTCGGCGATCGCCGCATTGCGGGCATCCAGACCAAGCGCTTGCGCTGCGGCATCGCGCATGGCCAGGGCGTCGCGGTAGCCACGCTCGCCGACGGCGGCATTCGCGTTCCCCGAGTTGACGACCGCGGCCCGCACCTCGGTGCGGTCGCATTCCTCCCTGCACACCCGCACGGGGGCGGCTGCGGCAGCGTTACGGGTCAAAAGGAGCGCGGAGGCCACCACGTCGGAGTCGCAGACCATGAGGCCGAAGTCGGTGCTGCCGCCCTGCTTGAGGCCACAGGCGACGCCCGCCGCCCTGAATCCAGGCGCCAGCCCGGCGGGGTCCAGCTCTTGCACACCGGTCGGTGCCTCGACCCAGCGTGAGCGGAAGAAGGTCACCCGAGCCCCTCCGATTCGGACAATCCCAACATCAGGTTCAGGTTCTGGACCGCCTGGCCCGCTGCCCCTTTCCAAAGGTTGTCGATCGCGGCGAAGACGAGCGCCCGTCCGGCGGCGTCGAGCGAAACGTGCACGCGGCAGACGTTGGTGTCGCGAACGTCCCGAACCCCGGGTGGTTCGTCGACCAGCTCCACGAACGGTTCGTCGCCATAGCGTTCCGCGTACAGGGAGCGCAGCTCCTTTTCTCCCACGTTCCGGGCCAAGTGGACGTAGCAGCTCGCCAGCAGGCCCTGGTCCAGCGGCAACAGATGCGGCACGAACGAAACCGGCGCCGAGCTGCCCAGGGCCCCGAGCTCCTGCACGATCTCCGGCGCGTGGCGGTGGCCGGCCACCCCGTAGGGGCTGAAGTTCTCGTCCACGGTGACGAACGCCAAGCGCTCCCCCCCACCCCGGCCGGCACCCGAGATGCCCGACGCGGCGCTGATCACGACGTCACGCGCCAGCCCCGCCTCGGCCAACGGCGCGAGAGCGAGCAGCGCGGCGCTCGGGTAGCAGCCGGGATTGGCGACCAGCTTCGCTTGCCGGATAGGCTCGCGGTGAAGCTCCGGGAGCCCGTAGACGGCCTCCCCCAGGAGCTGCGGGGCGCCGTGATCCCCGTAGGTGCGCTGGTATGTGGACAGGTCGCGAAGACGGAAGTCGGCCGAGATGTCCACAACGGGCACATCCGCCTCCCGGAGCGAGGCAACGAGCTCCGCGGCCGCGCCGTGCGGGTAGGCGACCAGGGCGGCGTCGTATCCGGCGAACCGGTCGGGATCCAACTCCACAAGCTCGATCGGAACGCGGTGGCGGGGATACAGGCGGTCGAGTCGTGTGCCGGCGTCGCCGCGCGAGGTCGCGGCGGCGAGCTCCAGGCGTGGGTGCCTCCAGACCAGGGCTGCCGCCAGCGCGCCGGCGTAGCCGGACGCACCGGCGACCAACACCCGCGCCTCACTCACGAAGCGACCCGCCGATCTCGGCAAGCGCCGCCTTGATGGCCTCGCGCCGCTCGGCGACCTCCGGGTCGGTCAGCGTGCGATCGAGAGCGCGGAACTCGAGCCGCAGAGCAAGGCTCTTGCGCCCCTCTCCGACCTGCTCGCCCCGATAGAGGTCGAAGACGTTTACGCCGCGAAGGAGCTCGCCACCACCAGTCACCACCGCGTCCCGCACGCTCGCGGCGGGCACGTCCTCATCGACCACCACAGCAAGGTCCTGGTGAACTGCCGGGTACGTGGTGACGTCCTCGTACTGCTCGAGCCCGACGGACGAGGAGGCCACCAGCTCGGCAAGCCCGACCTGGAACGCCGCCGCCGGCTCGAGATCCCACTGGCGGCAGACGACCGGGTGGACCTCGCCCAGCCAACCCGCCTCCAACTCGCCGACCAAGACCCGGGCCGCGCGACCGGGATGCAGGAAGGGCTGCGGCCCCGGCGCGAATGCGAGCTCCGCCCCGAGCTGGGCGGCGAGCGCCTCCAGCACGCCCTTGAGCGCGAAAAAGTCGGTTGGTCGATCGTCCGCCCCCCAGCTCGGCCGTGCGAGCGGGCCTTGGGCGAGGGCCGCGATGCAGTGCGGCTCGAACGCGGGTCGGGTGCGCTCGCCCACGAACTCGCCGCCCAGCACCCCTCCCGCTTCGGATTTCCCGGTGGCCAGGTAGGCGCGCCCCGACTCGAACACGGCGACACGCTCGGCACCGCGGGCGACGTTGTAGCGCGCGGCGTCCAACAGCGAGCCGAGCAGGGTGGTTCTGAGCTCCGACTGGTCAACCGAGAGCGGGTTCGAGACGCGAATCGGCGCCCCCCTGGGATCGCCCTCCTCCAGGCGCAGCCGTCCCGGCAGACCCGGATCGGCCAGGCTCAGGTTGACGACTGCGTCGAAGCCCAGGTCACGCATCACGTCCTCCGCCCGGCGGCGCAACGTCTGCTCACGGGTCAACCGACCCCCCTGGGCGATCTCGGCGGGCAGGGTGGCGGGCAGGTGCTGGTCGTAGCCGTGGATGCGCCCTACCTCCTCGATCAGATCAACCTCGCGGCCGACGTCGTAGTGCCGGTCGAACGGAACCTCGGCGGTGAGGTCGTCTCCGTCGCGCTCGACCCTGAAGCCCAGCCGCTCCAGATAGGTGGTGCAGAGCTCCGGCTCGATGCGCATCCCGAGCAGCGATTCGGCACGGCCGGCGCGCAACCGCGGCCGGCCCGCGGGGGGCACCTCGGCGGCGACGTCGATCGTCCCCGGGGTCAGCTTCGCGCCGCACAGCTCCACCAGCAGCCGCGAGGCGATGCGCTGAGCGCGCATGGCCAGCTCCGGGTGAAGCTGCTTCTCGAACCGGTTCGAGGCCTCCGATCGCAAACCGAGCTTCCTGGAGGTGCGGAGGATGTTGACTCCGTTCCAGGTCGCAACCTCGAGCAGGACGTGCGTGGTCGACTCGGAGACCTCCGACGCCTGGCCGCCCATGATCCCGGCGATGCCCGAGGGACCGCGACGGTCGCAGACCAAGACCGCATCGGCGTCGAAGGTCCGCTCGACCCCGTCCAGCGTGGTCATCCGCTCGCCGTCGGCCGCGGTGCGGATGATCAGCGCCCCGTCGGGAACCCGGTCGAGGTCGAAGGCGTGCAGCGGCTGTGCAGTGAGCAGCATCACGTAGTTGGTGATGTCGACGACGTTGTTGATCGGCCGCTGCCCAGCTGCGACCAACCGCGCCTTCAGCCACAACGGCGACGGGCCAAGCTTCACCTCCGTGAACACCCGGGCGGTGAAGCGCGGACAGAGCTCCGGGACCTCCACGGTCACGGACGCATAGTCCGACGCCTGACCCTCGCCGGCCGGGGCCGCGTCGTCCTCCCACGGCGCCCGGGCCAGCGCAGCGCCACTGAAGGCATGCACCTCCCGTGCCACCCCGTAGACCCCGAGGCAGTCCACCCGGTTGGAGGCGACCTCGAGCTCCAGAACCGGCTCCGCAATCGGGAGGACCTCGGAAAGTGGAGTCCCGGGAGCCCAGCCGTCCTCCGAAAGAACAACTATTCCATCGGCGTCGTCGCCAACCTGAAGCTCCGCCTCGGAGAGGATCATCCCGTCGGAGGTGACGCCGCGAAGCTCGGCGCGACCGAGCTCTTCGCCGTTGGGCATGACCGCGCCGGGGAGCCCCACCGCAACGGTCTGCCCCGCCGCCACGTTGGGGGCGCCGCAGACGATCGTGCGGGTCGCGTCGCCGGTCTCGACCTGGCAGACGCTCAGCCGGTCGGCGTCGGGGTGGTGATCCACCCGGTCCACCCTTCCGACCACGAAGCCTTCCGTGGAGGGGGGGCCCACGTGGGAAATCCGCTCGACCTCGGTGGTACGGAGCGCCAGCAGCTCCCCGAGCTCACCCACGGTCAGATCGGGATCGCAGTGCTCGCGCAGCCAGGAGATTGGGACTCTCAACGGAACTGCTCCAGCACGCGGACGTCGTTCTCGAAGAACTTGCGCAGGTCGGGGACCCCGTGCTTCAGCATCGCGATGCGCTCGATCCCCATTCCGAACGCAAAGCCCTGCACCCTTTCGGGGTCGTAGCCGTTGGCCTTCACGAAGCCGAAGACGTTCGGATCCACCATCCCGGACCCGAGGATCTCTATCCAGCCGGTGCCCTTGCAGACCGGGTCCCTGGTCCCGTCCCGGAGCGCGCCGGAGCCCCCGCAACGAAAGCATGAGACATCGACTTCGACGCTGGGCTCGGTGAAGGGAAAGAACCCGGGGCGGAAGCGGGTGGAGCGCTCAGGGCCGAAGAGCGCCCTCGCGAACTCGTCCAGCGTCCCCTTCAGGTCGGCGAGGGTGATCCCCTCCGCAACAGCCAGGCCCTCGACCTGATGGAAGACGGGGCTGTGCGTGGCGTCGAACGGGTCGCTGCGGTAGCAACGACCCGGGACGACGATGAAGATCGGCGGCCCTTGATCCTCCATCGCCCGCACCTGCATCGGCGAGGTATGGGTCCGCAGGACGACGTCTTCGGGGCCCGGAATGGTCGATCCCGGCTGGAGGCGAAGGCCGGGGTCCAGGCTGGCGGGATCAACGTAGAAGGTGTCCTGGGCGAGCCGCGCCGGATGCCCGGGCGGGTGGTTCAGGGCGGTGAAGTTGTAGTAGTCGAGCTCCACCTCGGGGCCCTCCATGACCCGGTACCCAAGCCCGACGAAGACGTCCTCGATCTCCCGCAGGGTCCGGATCAGCAGGCTGCGAGAGCCCACGGGCACCGCGGGAGTGCCCGGGAGGGTCACATCGACGGCATCGGCGGCGAGGCCGTCGGCGAGCTCCGCTGCCTCGAGCTCTGCCCGCCTGGACGCGAGCTGCTCCTCCAGCGCCGTGCGGGCTTCGTTTCCGGCGGCGCCCACGGTCCCCCGCTCCTCCGCCGGGAGCTTCGCGATCCCGCGCAGGATCCCGGTCAGCTCCGCCTTGCGTCCCAGGTAGCGAACCCGCAGCTCCTCCAGCTCGGCGACGTCAGGGGCGGCACCGATGGCCGCCTCGGCGTCGCGGCGGAGCTCCCCGATCCTTTCCTGGACCTCAGGCACGAGCGGCCATCCTATGGCCCAGGTCATACAGCGCCACGGTGGCGGCCATCGCCACGTTGAGCGAGTCCGGGCCGTCTGGGCGCATCGGAATCCGGGCGCGGGCGTCGGCCCGCGACTCGAGGTCCGCCGGCAGACCCCCGCGCTCCGCCCCCAGGCAGATCACCACCGGCGGCCGGACCTCCAGGTCAGCCAGAGAGGTCGGCGCCCCGCCGTCCAGCGCCAGCTTCATCCCGGCCAGGCCGGCCATCTCCGCGCGCGCCGGCGGACGGGCGAACACCGACCCCATGCTCGCGCGCACGGCCTTGGGCGAATAGGGATCGGCGCAGCCCGGCCCGAGCACGACCGGGCCGTCGCAGAGCGCATGCGCTGCCCGGATGACCGTGCCGATGTTGCCGGGGTCGGCGACCCCGTGCAGGTAGGCGGAAAGCTTTCCGCCGAGTGTCCCCCAGCGCTGAGGGTAGACGCCGATCACCCGCGCCCCCGAGCCCAGCGTGCTCACCGCGTTCAGGAGCTCAGGCTCGACGTCCTGTCCGGCCACCAGGATCAGCTCGGGTTCGACACCGGCGGCCACGGCGGCCCCCACCAGGTCCTCGCCCTCGACCACGAACAGGCCGGTGCGCTCCCGCTCGCGACGGGAGCGCAGCTTGCGGATCCGCTTCAGGTTCTCGTTGTGTAGTGAGGAGATCACGTGTGTCTGGTGTTGTTCGTTCTTGGCTTTGCGAAAAAAGACGGGCGGCCCACCTGGTGAGCCGCCCGGGAGTCAGTGGTGTGTGCCGTCGCGTCTACGCCGCGTTGGCCTCCCGGGCTCGCTCGGCAAATCGGCGAAACGCCTCCGGGTCACGGACCGCGATGTCGGCGAGCATCTTGCGGTTGACCTCCACCCCAGCCTGGCCGAGGCCGTGGATCAGCTCCGAGTAGCTCAGCCCCTCGCGCCTCGCGGCCGCATTGATCCGCACGATCCACAGGCGGCGAAAGTCACGCTTGCGTGCGCGACGATCGCGGTAGGCGTAGCGCCCCGAGCGCATCACCTGCTCATTGGCGAGCCGGTAGCTCGAGTGCTTGCGGCCCCAGTAGCCCTTCGCCTGGGAGAGCACCTTCTTGCGCCGCCGGCGCCTGGCGACGGCGTTCGTTGTGCGGCTCATCTCACCTCCGCCTTCCGGTCAGCAGCGTCCGTACCCGCTTGCGATCTGGGCGTTGTACCTCGGTCGGCCGCCTCATGCGCCGCTTGCGCTTCGGGGACTTCTTCTCGAGGATGTGGCTCGAATAGGCCCGGCGGCCGCGAAGCTTGCCCGTGGCGGTCTTGCGAAACCGCTTCTTGGTGCCCGAATGCGTCTTCGTCTTCGGCATCGAGCGGCTATTGAAGCAGACGAGCCCTGAGTTCAAGCGGCAGCGGGGCGTTCGGCGTCGCCGCCTTTTGCCCTCACCGGGGCGAGCAGCATGCTCATGTTGCGCCCCTCCTGCTCGGGCTCCTGCTCGATCGTCGCCAGGTCCTCGATGTCGTCGTAGAGGCGCTGGAGAAGTGCTCGGCCGCGCTCTGGGTGCGCTTGCTCGCGGCCCCGGAACATGATCGTCACCTTGACCTTGTCCTGCTGGCGGAGGAAGCGCTCAACGTGGCTCTTCTTGGTCTCGTAGTCGTGGGTGGCGATCTTCGGCCGCAGCTTGATCTCGCGCACGTTGACCTGCTGCTGGTGCTTGCGGGCCGCCTTCGCCTTTTGCTCCTGCTCGTACTTGTACTTCGAGTAGTCGAGCAGGCGGGCGACCGGCGGCTTGGCGTCGGGAGCGACCTCGACCAGATCGAGGTCCCGCTCGGAGGCGAGCTCGAGGGCCTGGTTCGTCGGGACGATCCCGACCTGGTTCCCATTCTCGTCGATCAGGCGGACCTCGGAGACGCGGATCCGCTCGTTGATCCGCGTCGGGTCACGCTCGGGAGGCGACCGGTCGAAGCGCGGGTTCGCCACTAGATTGCGTGGACGCGAATCAAGCTACGGGCGCTCGGGAAGGATCGGGGGGACGAGACGGCCGGGGAGCAAGGGCGCAGGCGCTTAACGGCGCCGCCAAGTTGTTCTGGCGCCGAGCCGGCGAGAGGCCGGTGCGGTTGACGTCATCGTGCCCTTCATCGCCGGCCAGTATAGACGGCTAGGCGTCGGAAACTGCACGCTCGAGGAGAGCCGCGAACTCGTCCGGCGACATCGTGCCGAGGTCACCGTCATCGTGCGAGCGAACGGCCACCTGCCCAGCCTCCAGCTCACGGTCCCCGACCACCAGCATGTACGGGTGCTTGGCGACCTCGGCGTCGTGGACCTTCTTGCCGACCGACTCGGAGCGCTGGTCGATCCGGCAGCGCAGGTCCGCGGCGCGCAGGCGTCCCGCAACCTCCAACGCGTAGTCGTTGTGCCGGTCGGCGACGGGCAGGATCGCCGCCTGCACCGGCGCCAGCCAGACCGGGAAGCGTCCGCCATAGTGCTCGATCAGGATTCCGACGAAGCGCTCCATCGAGCCGAGCAGGGCCCGATGGATCATCACCGGCCGGTGCTCCGCGTTGTCCTCGCCGCGATAGGAAAGCTCGAAGCGCTCCGGCATCTGAAAGTCGATCTGGCAGGTGCCGCACTGCCAGGATCGGCCGAGCGCGTCGGTGATGTGGAAGTCGATTTTCGGTCCGTAGAAGGTTCCTTCGCCCGGGCTCAGGTCGTGCTCGCGTCCCTGGCGCTCGAGTGCCTCGCGCAGCGCGCCTTCGGCCCGTTCCCACTGCTCGTCGGTGCCGATCGACTTCTCGGGACGGGTGGACAGCTCCACCCGGACCTGGTCGAACCCGAAGCGTGAATAGAGCTCGTCGATCGCCTCGCAGACGGAGTCCACC
Source organism: Solirubrobacterales bacterium (assembly GCA_035573435.1). GTDB lineage: Bacteria > Actinomycetota > Thermoleophilia > Solirubrobacterales > 70-9 > AC-56. The sequence goes on along the minus strand of DATMZR010000036.1, from coordinate 46,887 downwards.
TCGGCGCCGAGTTGATCGAGGGTGCAGAAGATGTGCGCGTCGTCCTGGGTGAAGGCACGAACCCGCAGGAGGCCGTGAAGGACGCCCTCCCGCTCGAAGCGGGAAACGAGCCCGAACTCGGCGAGCCGCAGGGGCAAGTCGCGATACGAGTGCGCTTCGCCCCCGAACACCAGGCACGCGCCCGGACAGTTCATGGGCCGCACCGCGTAGCGTCGCCCGCCCTCCTCGCGCTCTCGAGCCGACGGCTCGGCGAAGAACATGTTTTCGCGGTAGTTGTCCCAGTGCCCCGATCGGTGCCACAGCTCCTCCTCGAGGATGTGAGGTGTCCTGATCTCGACGTAGCCCCGCTTCTGGAGCTGCTCGCGCACCTCCGTCTCTATGAGGCGCAGCAGAACGGTGCCCTCCGGTAGCCAGAACGGCATCCCGGGCGCCTCGCCACGGAGCGTGAAGAGGCCCAGGTCGGGGCCAAGGCGGCGGTGGTCGCGGGCCTTTGCCTCCTCGATCCGCTCTAGATACTGCTCGAGCTCTTGCCCCGAGAAGAACGCGGTGCCGTAGATGCGAGTGAGCATCTGGCGAGTCTCGTCGCCGCGCCAGTATGCGCCGGCCACCGCGTTCAGCTTGAAGGCGCCGATCCGGCCGGTGGAGGGCCCGTGGGGACCGCGGCAAAGGTCTACGAAGGAGTCGTTGCGGTACAGGGAGACCGTCTCGACCCCCTGGTCGCGCACCAGGTCCTCGATCAGCTCGACCTTGTAGGGCTGGTGCTCGGCTTGGAAACGCTCAATTGCCTTCGCGGCCGAGAGCTCGCTGCGCTCGAACCGCTCGTCCGCCTCCACGTGGGCGCGCATCCGGTCCTCGATCTGCTCCAGGTCCGCGTCGGAGGGCCGGAAGCCATTCGGGAAGTCGAAGTCGTAGTAGAAGCCGTCCGCGATCGGCGGGCCGATCGAGACCTTGGTTCCCGGCCAGAGGTCGAGCACCGCGGTCGCCATCACGTGGGCGGCGTCGTGGCGAATCAGCCACAGGGCGTCCTCATCGGCGCCAGGTGTGATGATCTCGATCGCGGCTCCGTCCTCGAGCGGTGCATCGAGGTCCTGGACCTCGCCGTCCACCCTGACCCCGAGCGCATCCTTGGCCAGCCGCGGACCGATTGCCGCGGCTGCGTCCGCACCGGTGGCGCCCTGCTCCAACTCGAGCCGGGAGCCGTCCGGAAGCTTGACGGTCAGCGGGGCCATCGGCGATTCATGCTATCCGCGGTCCAGCGGGTCGCCTAGTCGCCGGCCGGATTCGCCCGCCCACCCGGCGAGATCAGAGGGCAGGAGCCGTGGCCTCGCGGGAGAGGCCGACGCTGCCAGAGCACATAGGGGCCCGAGCGACGATGGAATTCGAGCTGGGTGAACGGCGGCGTTTCTGACGAGCCCTGCGTGATGACGTGCGCGGCCCCGTGGGGAGGCGGAGAAGACGACGGCGCGCCCAGCTGATCCACGCAGACGCGCCCGCCCCGCAGCTCCCAGACGATGTAGTCGCGCCCATGCTCGTCGGCAAGCAGCTGCTCGGGAGCAACCACCAGGGTAGAGGCGGTGCCAAGCGCCGGCCGCAGCTCCGTGAGCGCGGGCGTGTACGTGGCCGGGCCGACCGGGCCGTTGACGAGCGCGAGCAAAGTGCATCCGGCTGCCGCGGCGAGGAAGGTGGCGGCCAGGGCGTTCTGAAGGGGCATCGCCAGGCGCGCAGCAGTCCCGGACGGCCCGCCCCCCCGACGCGCAATCACCCCCCTGATGCCGCCGATCGCGATCAGCGGCTCGCTGTCCAGCAGCGCCCGGGCGGTGATCAGCATTGCCAGCGGGGAGGCGATCACGATCGATTTCGCCTCCTGGTATGGGGTGCCCGCGACGTTCGCGTAGGCGAACAGCACCGCCGCCACGGCGAGCGCCGTCGGGACCGCACGCTCGCCGCGCCGCAGCCACCAGGCGAGGCCGTAGCCAAGCGCGACCAGGGCCAGCGCACCTCCGAGGTAATAGCCGGCGGCCGGCATTGCGCCGTCGCCCGGGTCGAGGCGGAAGTCGCCGGACGGCCAGACGCCGAGCGCCTCGAGGGGCGAGATTGGGTTGAAGAGGTTGCCCAGCCCGGCGCCCGAGGGATCGAAGGTCTCAAAGCTCGCGAATTCGACCATGCGCCCGACCTCGGGCGCGACGGCCAGAGCCAGGGCAGCGCCCGCGACCCCGGTCGCGGGCGCCGCACGCCGGGCGAGCACGACGGCGGCGGCGGGCGAATCCCGAAACGAAACCAGAAGCAGCTCGACGAGCGCCCAAAGCCCGGCCGTGCCTGCGAGCCACAGGAGCCCGGGGAAACTGTAGGAATAGACGCAGCCGACGGCGAGCGCCGCGAGTGGAATGGCCGTCAGCGCAGGCCGCGAGGCCGCCGGAGCGCCTTGGCGGGCGTCCACGGTGAGCCTTCCCCGCATGAGCTCGTGCAACCCGACCGAGAACGCGAGCACGAACAGCGCCTCCATCGTCTCCTTGAAGGCTCCCTGGATCAGGTACGAAGCCACCATGTACGGAAGCCCCACGAGCAGGGCGCCGGTGAGTCGCCGCCACCCGGGAAGCCGTGCGAAGAGAGCCAGCGGGGTGAGCGCGGCGATCACCGCGATGGCGAGCATTAGCCCGTCGAACGCGTGCACGAGGCTCGCGCCGGTCCCCTTGGCGGTCGCCACGACGAGGGCATGCGGCCCAAGCGGGTACCCCTGGCTGAGCAGCTTCCCTCCGTCCCCCTCCGCGAGGCGGTCGGCCGCGAACAGGTGCTGCGACATATCGGGGTTGAGGCCGGTGCCGAGAATGCCAAAGCGCCCCTCGACGAAGAACGGCAACGAAGCGGCCAGCAGCGCCGCGACGGCGACCGGCACACCGATGCGCACTGCGTCGCCGAGCCCGCGGCATCGTCCTCGCAAGTACGCCAGCGCGGCCAGGACGAGCACGGCGATCGCAGCAAGGGCCGTCGCTCCCTCGCCAGGCATCCGCACGGTGCCCCAGGCGACCGCCGTGACCACGGCGAGCCCGACCGCCGGCGCGAGCCAGGACCACTCGCGTCTTCCGCAAATCGCGAATACCCCCTGCCCGACGACGAGGGAGGCGCCGAGGATCACAACGAAAGACGCATAGGTCCCGAGCATTGGCCGGCGAGCATAGACGCGCTGTCAGCGCCGGCAGGAGCGTTAACTCGGCAGGGCTTGGGGCCGGGGCGCCTTGCGACTACGCTTGGGCGATGAAACGTCCGCGGCTTCTTGCAGCCGCTCTCCCCCGCGGGCCCAGCCCGCGCCGCGGGAACCGCTGGGGCGTCCTCTTGGGCCTCGCCGTGCTGGCTGCCCTGATCGCCGTGGGCATGATCCTCGGACCCTCGCCGGTCATCACGGGCACGTTTCTGATGGCCCCCTTCGTCTGCGCGGTGTTCGCGGGCCCATGGGCGACGGCGCTGGTCGCCGGCGTGACCATCACGGCCGGCGCCGCAAGCCCCCTCTGGCAGGACGACCACGGTCTCACCTACGTAATCCGCATGGTCGCGATCGTCGCCTCCGGGGCCTTCGCGGTCGCCGGCGCCCAAGCGCGCGATAGGTGGCGCCGAAACGCCAGCCGCCTGCGACTCCTGGATGCGATCAGCGAGTTCGCCGACGGCTCTCTGCCACTTACCGAAACGCTGGGCCGGGCGACCGAGCTGACCGTCCCCGAGGCGGCCGACATGTGCATGATCGACGCGATCAACGAGGGTCGCGTCGTGCGCGCCGCTGTTCGAGTCAGGGGGGTCCCGAACGCCGCTGACATCGAGGACCGGCTGCGGCGCCGAACGCCATCCGTACCAGAGCGCTTCGTGACCTTGGAGCCGGCCTGGACCCGAATTGCTCACTTCCGGCCTCGCATGGACACCGAGGACCTTCGGCGCATGTCGGAGGGCCCCGACGACTTCGAGTTCCTGAAGTCGTTGCGACCACAATCGTCGATCGTCGCGGCGATGACCGCCCGCGGGCGAACGCTCGGCACCGTAACGCTGGTCACCGCCTGGTCCAAGCGACGCTACACCGCCGACGACGTCAACTTCGCCCAGGTCTTGGCGACGCGCATCGGCCTGGCCCTGGACAACGCCGGCCTGTTCTCGGATCTCGAGAGCGTCGAGCGACGGCTCGACACCGTGATGTCGATGATCAACGAGGCGATCACGGTTCACGACGCCAGCGGCGACCTGGTCTATGCGAACGAAGCGGCCGCTCGCCTGCTCGGTTTCACGAGCGCTCGGGAGATCGTCGAGGCCGCGGAGGGCGAGCTCTTGGGACGGTTGGAGGTCTGGGGCGAGGACGGCACCAGCCTCGACCGCGACCGCATCGCCCAGCGGCTGCAAACGGGCCGTCTGCCGCAGCGCGAGCAGGTTCGACTGACCCTCAAGGCCAGCGGCGAAGAGCGCTGGGCGGTGGTCAGCTCGGAGGCGATCAACGGCCCGGACGGGCGCCTTCTGTACGCGGTGACCACGGTCGAGGACGTGACCGAGCTGAAGCGCTCAGAGCTTGCCCAGCAGCTGCTGGCGCGGGCGGGCGAGTTGCTCGGTTCCTCGATCGATTACCGGCATACGGTGGAAGCCGTGGCGCAGGTGGCGGTCCCGCAGTTCGCCGACTGGTGCTCAGTGAGGATTCCGGATGAGAGCGGGGACCTGCGACAGGTCGCGTTTGCGCACCGGGATCCGGAGGGTGTCGCCACGGGGGAACAGCTCGCCGAGCGCTACCCGGTGCGATTGGACGGCGATCCGCAGATCGTCGAGGGCGAGGACCCCGGCTCAGCGGTCGCGGTGCCGATGGCGGCGGGCGCCAAGGTGGTCGGGACGCTCGTATTCGGCGACGACTCGGGGGCACGCTCGTTCGACGACGACGACTTGAGGCTCGCCGTCGAGGTCGCTCGCCGCGCCGGCATCGTCCTGGAGAATGCGCGCCTGGCGGGCGAGCAGGCCGAGGTCGCCCGGGTGCTGCAACGCGGCCTGCTGCCTGCGGAGGTGCCGTCGATGGCTGGGTTCGAGGTTGCGACGTTGTACCGGCCCGCCGGCGAGGTGAATGAGGTCGGCGGCGACTTCTACGAGGCCTTCGAGATCGAGGGTGGGTGGATGCTTGCGATCGGGGACGTGGTCGGTCGCGGCGCCGCCGCGGCGTCGGTGACGGCCCTGGCGCGCTACACGATCCGCACCGCGGGCAAGCTGACGGGCGACCCCCGTGCCGCCGCTTCGATGCTCGACGAGAGCGTCAAGCGCAGGACGGACCTGGCGCTGTGCAGCGCGATCGTCCTGGTGCTCCCCGATACGGACGACGATCCCGCGCGAGCCTCGCTGCTCGTGGCCGGGCACCCCCTGCCGCTGCTCGTTCGGGCGGGACGGGTCGACTCGGTCGGAGAGTCTGGGCCTCTGGCCGGGACACTGGACCAGCCCCAGTGGTCGGTCACGCCCTTGGAGCTGTCTCGGGGCGATCAGCTCGTCCTCTACACCGACGGTGTAACCGAGGCGCGCGGAGAGGCGGATCGGTTCGGCGAGGAGCGCCTGTGCGCCTGCGTATCCGTCGTCAGCGATCCGGCGCACACGGTCGCCCGGATCGAATCCGCGCTGGACTCCTTCCTGGCCGGCCCGCCGCAGGACGATGCCGCCGTTGTCGTCGTGCAGCGATCAGGGACAGCGGCGATTGGGAGGTCGAGCAGGTCGCGAGCAAAGCCCGCCGCATCGACCGGCGCGGCCGACATGGGTTTGGGCGGGGCGCAGTAGGGTATTTTCGGATTGGCAGAGCTTTGCAGGCCGCAGCGCCGGATCATGGAACGAACCTGACCAGTAGTTCTCGCATGCAGGATGTAATGACGAGCACCGAAAGCGAGCTTCGTCTGATGCTGCCCAGCCGAGCCGAGAACGTGGCCCTGGTCCGGCGGGCGCTGGCCGGGGTTGTGGACGTGCTCGGGCTCGGGGAAGCACGGCTGCTCGACATCAACGCGGCCGTGAGCGAGGCCTGCAACAACGTCGTGGTGCATGCCTACGAGGGCAAGGAGGGCCCGATGGACGTTCACCTGTGCGTCCGGCCCGGCGAGCTCGAGGTGATCGTCCGCGACGACGGCGTGGGTATTCGGCCGAACGTGCCGGAGCCGGGCCTGGAGGTGCAGGGCCTTGGGTTGTCGCTGATCCACGCGTTGACCGATCGCGTCGAGTTTCTTGGCGGCATGGAAGAGGGCACCGAGGTCCGCATGGGCTTCACGTTCGAGAACGGCACCGAGGGGTTATCCGCTGGCGAGGACGGGGACGGGCGTGAAGCCGCTCCGCCCCCCGGCGAGCTCTCCATCACCGTCTCTTCGGGCCCCTTGGCGGCGCCGGTGCTCGGCCGCGTGATCGCCATGCTGGCGGCGCGAGCCGAGTTCTCACTCGAGGGCATCTCCGAGGCGGAGCTGGTCACCGACGCTTTGGCGGCACACGCGCCACGGGCGATCGTCGGTGACCGGATCCAGCTGGGGATCGACCGTCCGGACGGCCGGCTGGTCGTTCGCCTCGGGCCGCTCACGGAAGGCGGGGCAACGCGGGTTGTCCAGGCCTCCGCGTTGGAGGACCTACCCCCGGTGCTCGAGCGACTCACGGAGCAGCACTCGGTGGAGAGCTCCCAGGACGGGGAGTTGCTCTGTCTGGTCCTCGGCGCCCGCTGAGCTGGGCCGCCGTCAGGCGCTCACAGCGTCAGGGTCGTCCACGATCTCCAGGCGTTGGTCGAGCTGGGTCACCTCGAGCAGTCGGGCGACTGCGTTCGGGCCGCTGACGACCGCCAGGCGGCGGCTCTGGGACCGAGCGCGCTCATCGGCGGCGATCACCGCTCGAAGCCCAGTCGAGTCCACGAACTCAACACGTCGCAGGTCGAGCACGAGGATTGAAGGCGAATCGACCTCCAACGCAGCGAGTTGCTCCTCGAAGCCGCCGGTACTGTCGATGTCGAGCTCGCCGATCAGGACAACTCGGGTTTGCCCGGGATGCTGCTCCGCTGTTATCTCGAGCGGCGTCACTCAGAGCACGCCACGATACACGGGCGCAAAGGCGATTCAGCCGGGCTTGGCGATCAGCTCGGCGGACGGGTGTCGGGCTCTTCGACGGGCTCCGCCTGCACGGCCGCCAACAGCTTGCGTAGCGCCCGCCGCATGATTCGCGAGATCTGCATCTGGGAGACCCCGAGGCGACGCCCGATCTCGTACTGATTCAGGTCTTCCTCGAAGCGAAGCCTGAGCACGTGGCGCTCGCGCTCGTCGAGCGGCGCCTCCTCTGCGGCGAGTTGAGCCTCCACCGCGTCGTAGCCCGGCTCCGTCTCGCCCAGCGTCTCCAAGATCGTCGCGGATCCCACCTCCTCCCTGCTTCTGGGCACCTCCAGCGACAGCGTGCGACGCGCCTCATCGGCTTGCAGGGCCTCGGAGACCTCGTCCTCCTTCCACTGCAAGCGTTGGGCGATCTGAGACACAGTGGGGCTTGCTCCGAGCTCGTCGCTGAGCACTGCCGCTGCCTCGTTGACCGCCATGGTTCGCTCCTGGAGCCCTCTGGGGAGGCGCACCTCCCAGACCCGATCGCGAAAATGGCGGCGCAGCTCGCCCAGGATGGTCGGCGCCGCGTAGGCGATGAACGACGTGCCACGCTCGAGGTCGAACCCGTCCAGGGCCTTGACGAGCCCCAGGCTGGCGACCTGGATCAGGTCCTCGATGTCTTCGCTGGAACCGCGGTAGCGGAGGGCCAGGGACCGAGCCAGCGGCAGAAAGCGATGAACCAGCTGCTCCTTCAGCGCCGGATCGCGAGTCTCCGTATAGCGGCGGAGCAGCTCGGTCTCGTTGCTCAACGCGTTACGCGTCCATGGTCTGGATGGCCGTCACCGCTTCCTCCAGACTTGCAAACACCGGAATCAACTTGTCGACCGCCGTCAGCTCGAGCACCCGGCGCACCTCTCCCTGCGGGCTGACGATGGCCACCCCAGGCTCTCCGTTTTGCGTGTGCTTGGCCCCGTGCAACAGCGTGGCGAGGCCGGTTGAGTCGATGAAGTCGCATCGCGCGAGATCGATCGCCACCGGGTACGCCTGATCCGTCGGCAGGTCGGCGAGCAGCTTGCGAACCTGCGGGCTGGTGGCGATGTCGAGCTCGCCGCGCACGGCCACCACGAGCACCCCGTTGACCATTTCCGCAGTTGCCTCGAACTGCTGCACGCCAATCCTTCCTGCTAACAGAGTGACTCGCCCGTCCGGCATAGTCAAGCGCCATGGGCGCTGCTGGGCTCGAACCAGCGACCTCCAGCTTGTCGAGCTGGCGCTCTCCCAACTGAGCTAAGCGCCCGGGGTTTCGGAGTTTAGCCCCAGGCCCCACGACCTCGCCACAGTGAAACGCGAGGGGCGGACCGGGCTAAGGGGGGAGGGACCCGGACCACTCCTCGCGTTCCAAGGGAGATCGATGCCACCTGCCATCTCCTCCAACTGGCGAGGCGGCAGGTTGTGGGTACCCGATGTCCCGATCGGCAAACCACCAGACGCGAAGCGGTCCACTTCGGCCAGGAACGCAGGCTCCTCCCGGGTCCAGGCGGCAGCCGCGGTCTGGTCTATTGTCGGGTGGTCGATGGCGGAGCGGCTGAGAGGTCCGGACTTCTTCATCGTCGGCGCGCCGAAGTGTGGGACGACCGCGATGGCGGACTATCTGGGCCAGCACCCAGAGGTCGGCATGGCCGCCGCGAAGGAGAGGCACTACTTCGGCAGCGATCTGCACCCGCGACTCGCCAGGAGAAGGGATCGGCGCGCAAGGCCGGCCCAACGGCAAGAGTGGCTCGATCAGCGGCGGGACGAGTACCTGGAGCTGTTCACCGCGGTGCAAGATCGCCGACGACTGGGCGAGGCCTCCGTCTGGTACCTGTACTCATCCGAGGCGGCCGGCGAGATCAAGGAGTTCTCGCCCGAGGCGGACATCATCGCGATGCTCCGCAATCCGCTGGAGATGCTGCCCTCTCTTCACTCGCAGTTCGTTCACGTCGGCATCGAGCCGGTGGAGGACTTCGAGCAGGCGCTGGCGCTCGACGAGGAGCGGCTGCAGTCTGGAACTCCGCCCGGCTTTCCGCCGCACTCCTACAGATCGGCGGTCCGCTACGCCGAACAGCTGAGGCGGTATCTCGACGTGTTCGCACGCGACCGGGTCCACGTGATCATCTATGACGAGTTTCGTGATCGCACGCGCGACGTCTATCGAGGCACCTGCGAGTTCCTCGGGGTGGACCCGAGCTACGAGCCCGAGCTCGAGGTCGTGAACCCGAACAAGCGCGTGCGGAGCAGGGCGCTACGACGCCTCCTGTGGGACACACCGGAGCCGGTGCGGGGCGCGCTCCACACCATCACCTCGCAGAGCACGCGGGTGAGGGTGGGAACCGCGCTCAAGCGGTGGAACACGAAGTTCGTCGCCCGGAAGGCTCCCCCGGACGACGCAACGCGCTCGCTCCGGCCGCTCGTCGCGCAAGAGGTAGAGGAGCTGCGGGATCTGCTCGGGGTTGACCTGGGGTACTGGCTCGAATAGTCGCCGACTGGTGGCCCCGGCCTCGATCCGCAACCGCTACTGGCGACTTAGTGGCGCATACCGCCATAAACTCGCCAATGCGGCCGGGGGCGCCGCGACCGCTCCCCCCTACCCGCCCTTTTTTCGCGAAGCGGGCCGGGAAGGCTCCGCTCGTGGGGCGATATCTTGACGGCGGAGGGCTCACGATCCCGACGGGCGAAGACAAGCGCACCCGCATGCCGCGGACGGGCGGTGCGGCTTCGCGGGTTGCTGCACAGGACGGGCGTCCGATCGCCTGCGTGCTCGGCGAGATCGACCTCGTCCGCGCACTCGCCCTGGCCGGCATCCGATCCGCGGTTATCGCTCGGCCCAGCTACCCGGCCCGCTATTCGCGTGCAGCGGTGCCCGCATTCGAGTGGATCGACCCGTGGAAGGAGCCGACCGTGCTCGTGGAGCGCCTGCTCGAGTTCGGGCGGGCGCAGCCCGAGCCACCGGTTTTCTTCTATGACGGCGACGCCGACCTGTTGCTCCTCTCGCGACACCGGGAACGGCTCGCGGAGGCGTTCCGCTTCGTAGTCGCCGAGGCGGAGCTCGTCGAGACGCTCGTCGACAAGGCGCGGTTCCAGGCACTCGCCGAGGAGCTCGAGCTTCCCGTGCCCGCCGCGCTGCGCCTCTCGGCCGCCAAGGAGCCCGCGAGCGCGGTGGACCTTCCCTTCCCGATCGTCGTGAAGCCACTCACGCGTCAAAACGAGAGCTGGAAGCCGGTGGCCGGAGCGAAGGCGATCCACGTCGACAGCCCCGCCGAGCTGAGTGCCGTCTGGCCCCGGCTTGCGGAGACAGTGCCCGACGTACTGGTTCAGGAGGCCGTCCTGGGGCCGGAGAGCTCGGTGGAGAGCTATCACGCTTACATCGACGCGGACGGTGAGATCGCTGGAGAGTTCACAGGCCGCAAGCTTCGCACCTATCCTCGCCGCTACGGGTACAGCACAGCGGTCACGATCACGCAGAGCGACGAAGTGACCGAGCTCGGACGCGAGATCTCGCGGCGGCTCGACCTTCGAGGGGTCGCGAAGCTCGACTTGAAGCGCGGGCCAGACGGTCGCCTTCGTCTGCTCGAGATCAACCCTCGCTTCAACCTGTGGCACCACCCAGGAGCGCTCGCCGGGGTCAATCTCCCGGCGCTCGTGTACAGCGACCTGGTGGGGATCCCCCGACCGGCATCCACTGGCTCGCGCGCAGGCGTCAACTGGTGCAGCCTCGCGCACGACCTCCAAGCGGCGCGCGCAGAAGGCATCTCGTCCGCACGATGGCTTCGCTGGGTCCTTGCCTGCGAGGCCAAATCAGGCTTCGCCTGGGACGACCCGCTACCCCTTCCCCGGGCAACCCTCTGGCGATTGAGGCAGATGGCCCGCACGCGTCTATCGGGGAGGAGCGACAGCGAAGACTCCGGGGCGACGTCCGTCGAACCGAACGCTGCCGCCCGGTGACGCCGTCATGCGGTACGGGGTCCTCGCCGACATCCACGGCAACTTGCACGCGCTGCGCGCGGTTCTCGACGCGCTCGGCCGGCAGGGCGTCGACCGCTACCTGATCGCCGGCGACCTGGTCGGCTATGGGCCCTTCCCAAACGAGTGCGTCGAGCTCGTAGCCGGGCTGGACGCCGTCTGCGTGGCCGGTAATCACGATCTCATCGCCCTCGACCGTCTCTCCGACGAGCGCTGTCCGGAGATCGCTCGGCGGAGCCTCCGCTGGACGCGAACCGTCCTCGCGGATGAGACGCGCACCTTCCTGGAGTCGTTGCCCCTGCGGGCAACCGCGCAGGGTGGGATCGTGATGGTCCACGGCTCGCTCGACGATGTGCAGGAATACACGCGACGGCCGCAGCAGGCCATCCGCCAGCTGACCACCCTCAGTCAGGACGAAGGCGACGCGCACATCCTCCTCCTCGGACATACCCACCGCCCGTGGGCATTCGCGTTGAGCTCCGGGGCGAGGTCGACCCGCAGGCCGGTCTCCGTCCAAGGCGGCGATCCCGTCCTGCTCAACCCCGGCGCGGTCGGACAGTCACGCTCCTGGGAGCTGCGGGCCCGGGCTCGTTTCATGCTGCTCGACCTCGGGCCCGAGCGGGCCACCTTCTTCGCGATCCCCTACGAGCTGGACCAATGCCGTGCGGCGCTGAAGCGCGTGGGTCTGTCTCCGGGCTCCTGCCACATCCGACCGTCGCCGATCGGAAAGGCACGGCGAGCCCTGCGCAGCGCGACGCGCTCGATCCGGTCCCGATGAGCCACCCCATCCTCCTCTGTTACCACGCCGTCAGCGAGAGCTGGCCCGCCCCGCTTTCCGTGACGCCACGAGCACTCGAGCGCCAGCTGCGGCTGCTCGGCCAGCGCGGGTACAGCGGCGAGACCTTCACCGATGCGATCCGTGCGCCGGAGGGGGCGAAAACGATGGCGGTGACGTTTGACGACGCCTATCGCTCGGTGTTCGAGATCGCGTTCCCGATCCTCTCAAAGCTCGGGCATCGCGGCACGGTGTTCGTTCCGAGCTCGTTCGCGGGCAGCGAGGCGCCAATGGCCTGGCCGGGGATCGACCAGTGGTTCGGAGGGCCGCACGAGCCCGAGCTCTTGCCGATGTCCTGGGATCAGCTTCGCCGTCTCGCGGAGGCCGGCTGGGAGATCGGCTCCCACAGCCGCACGCACCCGATGCTCACCCAGCTCGACGACGATGCTGTGGCGCGCGAGCTTGCCGACTCACGGCGGGAATGCGAAGAGGGCCTGGGCCGGCCATGCACGTCGGTGGCCTACCCCTACGGCGACCACGATGAGCGGATCGTTCGCGCCGCTCGCGAGGCCGGATACGAGACGGGTTGCAGCCTGTACACGCGGCATCCGCCGGAGCCCCTCTGCTGGCCCAGGATCGGCGTCTACCACCCGGACGATGGAGCCCGGTTTCGTCTCAAGGTGTCTCCCGTGGGGCGGCATTTTCGCGCCAGCCGCGCGTTCGGCTACCTGAACGCGCTGCGCGACTGAACGCTCCGAAGGACCTCCTCCAGCTGAGCGACCTGACGCTCGCGCAGATGCTGCGATGCAAAAGCTCGGCCCGCCTCGCCCAGGCTTGCGCCCAGGGCCGGGTCGTCGCGCAGGCGCCGCACGGCGCCCGCCAGCGCCTCGGCATCTGCGGGAGGCACGGCGATCCCCGCGTCCCCCTCGGCGACCAAGCGCTGGGGCTCGCCCGCTGCGGCCACGATCACCGGACGGCCCACGGCGCAGCAGTCGAAGAGCTTCGAGGGCACGAACTTGCGCAGCGCTGGCTGGGCGTCCAGCGGCACGAGCAGGGCGTCGGCGGCCCGCAGGTAGCGTGCGGCCACGGCGGGCTCGACCAAGCCGTGGAAGGCGACCGCCCCAGAGTCAAGGTCCTGGGCGCGCTGGTGCAGCGACTCGCGCACGGGGCCGTCTCCGAGCAGCAACAGCTGGTAGCCGTCTCCCAGAATGCCGGCTGCGTCGATCGCCGCCTCCAAACCCTGCGCAATTCCCAGGTTTCCGGCATACGCCCACACAAAGCGGTCCTCGGGAAGGGACAGCGGCGCTCGGTCCACCTCACTCGCGCCGATGTCGAGCCAGGTCCGGGTCGTCCCGTTCGTGATCACGCTGATCTTCCCGGGATCCTCGATGTGACGGGCAATGTCGCTTCGAAACGGCTCCGTGACGGTCACGATCGCGGCTGCGCTTCGGTAGAGCCAATGCTCGAGTCGCCGTGCGAGCCGGGCCACGCGACCGTCGCTCAGCTCACCGAGGATGATCGCCGCCTCGGGCCAGAGGTCCCGCACGTCGAACACCCATGGGACCCGGTGACGCGCGGCCACGAGAGCGGCCGCGGCCGCGACGGGCAGAGGGGGCGAGGAGGCCAGGACCACATCCGGGCGGCGCAGGCTCGATCCCACAACGGTCGCCATCGCCGCGTAGGACCCGTAGAGGAGAACCCTGTTGACGGCGGTCTTGCGCGGACTCGCGCGGACCCAGACGTAGTGCACTTTGACGCCGTTCATCGTCTTCCGCACGGTCACCCTCCCCTTGAATTCAGGACGCACCACGCCCTCGGGATGGTTGGGCACTTCACAGACCACCTCGACCTCGTGGCCGCGTTCCGCGAGACCCTCCGCAAACGCCTCCAGCCGCACGCGGGCCGCGGTGACCTCTGGGGCGAAGTGCTGGGTGAGGATGAGGATCCGCATTCAGCCCGCAGATGACCTCAGGCCCGAGCGCATGCGGCCCCGCAGGCTCTGACGAGCCGTATACGCAGTCTGGGCCAGGTTCCGCATCAGGGAGACGGTGCTCGAGCGCGATCTCCTCAGGAACGGAACGCGGACCTCGTCGCCACCCCACTTGCGCTTGTAGCTCATGTAGCCGCCCAGGTCGCATGCCTGCACGCCTCGATCCCTCCAGTACCTCATCGCGCTCCACATCAAAGCCTCGTTGGGGCGGAGATTCTGTTGATCTCGCCAGCTGGCTCCCGCGAGGAAATGCATGCTCCGAGTCATTGCCGGAAAGATCCCGGTCGCGATGCAGGCGCCCTCCGGGTTCCTAGCCCGAAGCAGCAGGAGCTGCCCGGAGGGATGAACGTGGCGAATGAGCTCGCGAATTCGCCCCGCGTCGTACGGCGGCACCATCGATTGCTTGGCGAACACGTCCTCGAGCTGGGCGTAGTAGTCGTCGGCGAAGCCGAGGTCGCTCGCCTCCTCGATCACCACACCGCTGCGCTCCGCCTTCCGGATCGCGGTACGACACTCGCTCTTCATCCCCGCCCAGATCTCCTCCTCGGGCTGCCGCAGATCCACCTTCAAACCCCTCCACGGTGTGTGCTCGAATCGAAGCCCCTCGACATCCGCGAGGCTGACGTCATAGTCACGGAACTCGAGATGTCTGCAGCCAAGCGAGTGGAATGCGAACTCGATCAGCGCTTCCACCGCGTCCCGGCGGGACACCCCGTCCTCGAGGTTGAAGCCCATGAACGAGGTGGTCCATCCCGGCATCGGGCTGCCCAGGATCGGGATTCCGTATCTGCGCACCATCAGGGCCGTGAGATAGCCGACCGTCGCGCTTTCGTCCTTGAGCTCCGCGATCACCGGCTCGGCCCCCTGGCAGCTGGCCACGAACTCGACCCATTCCCGCGTTTGAAAGACCACCCGATCCGCAAACCCGTCGAGACGCTCCCAATCGACCTGGTCTGGACCGAGCCGCTCGAGGATCACGAGGAACCGACGCCGCCGTCACCCCGATCGGCGGCTGCGGCGGCAGCGCTGGCAGGCGACGTGCTCTCGAAGGCCATACGCACGCCAAGGAGATGATCGAGGAAGAATTTCGTCGCCCAGGACGGATGCTTCAGCGGCACGTACCGTCCCCAGATCGGGAACGACCCTGCGATGCCGCCGCGTCGATTCCGACCGATGCCGTTCAGCCGCTGCGAGAAGGCGAGGAAGTCGACCAGGCTGCGCGCGGTCTGCAGCAGACGCCGCTCGCCTTCGCGGCGGTAGAGCCTCGTCAGGATCAGGCCAAGCTGAGCAGAGCCGGTCAGAACCACGGACCGCGAAGCCGGCTGCCAATAGCGGTCGAACCGGCCGGGAAGTCGCCCGCCCTGCTCGACCCTGTCCATGAGCGCGCGGGCGGCTCGCTGCCCGCCCACAATGAAGCCGTGCTCTCCAAGGGCCTCGCCCGTTTCAATCAGCCCGTCGATCGTGTAGCAGAGCGTGTGGGTGCTGGGGGTAGCGTTGCCTCCGGGGGTGTTGTCGCAGAGGTCGAACCAACCGTTACCCAGCTGGTGTCGCAGCGCGAATTCGCAATTGGCGGTCGCCGCGCGGGCGTGGTCGTCATTCGCGGTCACAGTCGACAGTTTCGCGAGCCCGGCGGCCGCGTAGACATCGTAGGTCCGCTTCATTCCCAGATAACCGGCCCTGGTCCAGCTCCCATCCGGATCCTGGTTGGCCACCATCCAATCCGCGGCCCTCACCGCGGCTTCCAGGTAGCGCCCCTCCCCGGTCTCCTCGTAGGTCCTGGTCAAGCCGCGGATGACTTGACCGGTGTTGAACACGACGGGGGGCCGTCCTTCGCCTTCGTACAGGCTCTCGAAACCGCCCGCTGGCTTTTGCACCCGAAGCTCCCAGTCCGCCATCCGGATCGCCCGCTGCGCGAGCTCGTCCCGACCGAGCAGCCGGTGGTAGTCCCAGAACGTGGGAATGATGTAGCCGGTCACCTCGGGATATCCGGGTGTCCAGCCCTGGAACTGGAAGTCCCCGACACCGCCGGATGCCACCCGATCCTGGGACCGGCAGATCCAGGCGAGCGCCCGGTCCGCCAGCGTCTCCAGGGTGGCCCCGCTCCTCTCCACGTAGTTATCCCAGGGCTCGCGCCGCCGCACAGCAATGGCGTTGCGGGACAGCACCAGCGTGTTCGGTGGCCACATGGTGGTCAGCGTCATCAGCGCCAGATTCCTGAGATTCCGCCGCGTGATCGGTATCTGTGCGATCCCACTGCTCCCCATCAGGTTCTCCCGGTCCGCCTCGTTGTCTGCGCCGCCCGCGGCCGGGCGCCGTGGAGGCGCCGGCCCCACCGCTCTCCGCAAGTCACGGCGTGGGAGCGGCCTGCGCGACGCGGGGCGGCGGCGTGGCGGTCAGCCCCTTCGCGTACATCGCCTCTATGAAGACCTCGCGGGTATCGGCCGACGGGGCCCAGCCAATCTCCGCCTTGAGCTTCTCGTTCGAGACCAGCCACGGGTGGCGGATGAAGTTGAGATTGCCCGCTGGCGCCTCCACCCTCGGCGCATGCAGCGCCCAGGCTATGGCGTAGATGCGGCGCACAGTCTTGAACGACATCTCACGCGTCTTCAGGCCGATCATCCGAGCTGACTCCCCCCATCTCAGCGAGCCGTCGCCGGCGACGTTGAAGGCGCCGCCTGCCCTGGCGTCGAGCAGGCCGATGATGGCGCTCACGACGTCGTCCTCGTGCACGAGTTGGAATTCCTCATCCACTCCATCCATGATCGGCATGAAGCTCGACTTCTCCCAGGCTCGCACGATGTAGTTGTCCACGGTGGGGCCGAACACGATGCAGGGCCTGACGATCGTCATCACCCGATCGGGGTGCTCGAGGGCCCAGAGCTGGCACAGCCTGTCCGCCTCGGCCTTGTCGCGAGCGTAGGAGAAATCGGGCTGGCCGCGAACCGGCCAATCCTCGGCAATCGGCCTTGGATTGTCGGGGAAGGCGCCGTAGGCGGTCGCCGAGGAGGTCACGAGCACCTGCTGGGTGCCCGCCTCGGCCGCGGCACGCAGCACCGTCGCGGTGCCGTTGACGTCTATGTCGTACATCCGGGCCTCGTCGCGGATCGGGTTGAGCAGGAACGCCAGGTGGACGAGCGCATCGGGCTCCTGGCTCTCGAGCAGGTTCCGGACAGCCCCTAGGTCGCGCACGTCCCCGCGCACGAAGGTGGCCTTGGCGTGGGGCCATGCCGGTGGGCGAACGTCGAGGTTGACGATCCGCTCCACCTCCTCCCGACCCGCGAGCATCTCCGTCAGGCGCGAGCCGATGTAGCCGGAGCCGCCGGTGATCAGGTACCGCACGGCGTTCATCCTATTGCCCGGCCGGATTTTGCGACCGGTCGTTGTCCGTAGCGCAGCAGGGGCCGCCGCCACTTTGTCCACACAGGAACATGCTGCAAATCACGAATAAACGGGGCACGGTCCCGATCGGAGGTATTACCGCAACCTAAGTCGAACCATGGTGTTAAGTTAGGTGAGACTAAGGACCGACGGGCCAGCGGCGGGGATTCGCTGGCGGCACGTCCTTCGGAAACCAAGGGCCCCCTCGAGGGGCCCTTTTCCGTTCCTCGGGGCCTCCCTGCCCGGCGCTAGCACCCAAGCTGTCGCGCGATCACCATCTGCTGCACCTCGTCGGTGCCCTCACCGATCGTGAGGATCTTCGCATCGCGGTAGAAGCGGCAGACCGGGTACTCCTCGATGTACCCGTACCCTCCATGGATCTGCACGGCCTCCTCGGTGGCCCGCACCGCGAGTCGGCCGCTGATCAGCTTTGCCTGCGCGGCCGCGAGCCCGAACGGCTCGCCACGATCCTTCTGCACCGCGGCTCTGTAAGTGAGCAGCCGGGTGGCCTCGATCTGAGAAGAGATGTCCGCGATCTTCCCCTGAATCGCCTGATAGGAAGAGATCGGCTTGCCCCAGGTGCGGCGCTCCTTGGCATAGGTCAGCGCTTCATCCAACGCGCCCTGCGCAAGGCCGACCCCCAGAGCGGCAACCCCGATCCGCCCGCCTTCAAGGATTTGCATGAACTGCCTGAGTCCTGCGCCCCGCTGGCCCAAGAGGTTGGACTCGGGCACTCGACAGTCCTCGAAGCTCAAGGGCCGGGTGTCGGAGGCATTCCAGCCCATCTTGCGGTAGGGCTCGCCGACCTCATAGCCGGGCGTCCCGTTGGGGACGATGATGTTCGAGATCTCGCGGCGGTCCTCCGATTGACCGGTCAGCGCGGTGATCGTCACGCAGGCGGTTATGTCCGTGCCCGCATTGGTGATGAACTGCTTGGAGCCGTTGATGGCGAACTCGCCGTCGACGAGCCGGGCGGTCGTACGAGTGGCGCCGGCGTCGGAGCCGGCTTCCGGCTCGGTTAGGCCGAACGCCGCCAGCTTCTGACCGCTGCAGAGGTCCGGCAGCCACTGTGACTTCTGCTCGTCCGTTCCCCACAGGTGGATCGGGAGGGTGCCGAGGGAGGTATGGGCTGCGACCGTAATTGCCACCGAGGAGTCGACCCGCCCCAGCTCCTCTATCGCCAGCGCATAGGAAAGGGTGTCGGCGCCGCCCCCGCCGTACTCCTGCGGGAGCGGGATCCCCATCAGGCCCAGGCCGCCCAACCTCTCGACGAGCTCATACGGGAAGCGCTTCTCGCGATCGAGATCCGCCGCCAGCGGGGCAACCTCCTGACGCGCGAAGTCCCGCACCGTGTCGCGCAGGAGCCTCTGCTCGTCACTCAGCTCGAAGTCCAAGGGGCTGGGAGCTTATGGCGGACGCAGGCGACTGGGAACAAGGAGGAGGGCAGGAGGCCCCAGCCGCCAAGCGCCCGCGGCTGCTTTGGGAACCTGCATAGCCATCTTAACTGGTCAGCCAGCCAGATGCAGTCCGACCGCCATCCGAAGCAGGCGGAACCGGTCCGGCATCGTGCCGGGCCGGTTCGCGCCTCTCGCAGCTCGAAGGCGCTAAGGCCGCCCCCCGGTCTGGAGAGCCGCTACTTCCCGATCCAGCCTGCGGCTCCCCTGCACAGGTAGAGATTCGTCGCGCCGTCGGTCCTGACGACGGCTCGGCCGGCCTCGCTTGCGTCATCACAGTCAGTGCTCGGCGGGGCAGCGCCGCTGATCGTCGGGAAGTTGATGTAGCCGGTGGCTGTGATCTGTCCTCCGACGAACAGGTTCAGGTCTCCCGCTCCGGGATTGTTCATGGTGAAGGTCTCGTCGGTGCCGCTGTTCCTGAACAGGGTCGCTTCGCCGAGCTCGAGGTCAGTGCCGGCCGCGGTGTTCAGGGTGACGGCGCCATTCACGGTTCCTCCAGAGCTCGTCGACAGGAACTCCGATGAGTCGAAGCCGTCGAGCAGGGCGGAGTCACCTGCGAAATTGGCACTCCCAACCGAGCCGAGGCTCGCCTCCACGATGTCGCTTCCGGTGAGCGAGTCATTAGCGACCTCCGAGCTGCCGACGGAGCCCGCAGCCAGGTCACCCGCCCCAAGGCTGTCGGCCGCCACCTCGGAGCTCCCAACGGAGCCCGCGGCCAGGTCACCCGCGGTCAGGCTGTCGGCCGCCACCTCCGAGCTGGCGACGGAAGCCGTACCCAGGTCCCCCGCGGTGAGGCTGTCGGCGGCCACCTCGGAGCTGGAGACGGAATCTGGAGCCAGATCCCCCGCCCCCAGGCTGTCGTCCGCCACCTCCGAGCTGGCAACAGAACCTGGTGCCAAGTCATTTGCCCCGAGGCTGTCGGCCGCCACCTCCGAGGTGCCGACGGAGCCGGCTCTGAGGTCGGCTGCAGAGAGGCCCCCTCCGGCCAGGGTGTCATCGCGCACGTCGGCTGTCCTCACCTCGTTATCAACGATGTCGTCCGAAAAGACCGTGTTCGAGCCGCTCAGGGCGAACGCGCTGCCCGTGCTTAGTGCGAAGAACAGCGCGATGTAGCCGACAACGTTCGAGCGAATGTGATCGCGGATCCGTGCGGACAAGATGACCTCCCCAAGGCAGAGCAGGCACGGACCGTGCCCGCTGTTAGCAAGGACCATACGACCGCACCGGGGCGAGATGCAAGTGGAACCTGGGATTCCTGCGTAGCGCCGCCGGGTAGCCGCGCCGGTTTCCCGCGATTTTGACCCTCCCCCACCTTCTTTTTCCCGCACTTTGGCCGATTGGGACAGCGATGCCCCCGTCCGTACGCCGACCGGACGCATAGGATCGGGACAACCCGTTCCGAGAAGGCGCGGGTGCAACCATCGACGCGCGACTGGCGGGCCCGGTGCTCCCCCCTCTCCCAACCGGGCCCGCCCCCTCGCGCTGGCTGAGTGGCCAAGCTATCGACTCCCGTAGCGCCGCGCTTGTCAGCTTACGAACGGGATCCATGGACCAACGGGCCACGGCTGCGAGCCCAGCCGGTTCTGTTTCTAAAGGTCGTTGCCACAGCTGCCGAAATGCTCATTGCTATGCCCCTGCCAATCGATCTGTTGGCTTTCGGAGTGACCAAGGTGCGCGAACAGCAACCCGACGCATACACGACAGAGGGAGGAACTCCGCTCGCTCGCAGCGGGCGGATCGCCGGGCGATTCTGGCGCCGGAGCAACGCCGAGAAGGCAGCGCTTGCCTACCGGGAGCTCGGGTATGCCGTTGAGATCTCCGAAGAGCCTCGCGCCAAATCATTCCGCGACTGGGGGCCGTACGCCGTCGTGGTCTTCGGGAAGACCGTCTAAGCAGCGTCGCGAGCAACCTCGGCGGGCCCAGCGATCCCATCGCCGGGTCGCCCGCCATAGCGAGATACTGCGCGGGCGATGTCACGGGAGAACGTGGAGATCGTGCGCGCCGCCTTTGACGCCTCCAACCGCGACGACATGCAGGCCGTGTTGCGGCTCTGCGACGAGGACATCGTCGTCACCCAGCCTCCGGAGTTGCCGGGCGCTTCGCCACAGCAGCGCGGCCACAGCGGGGTGGTGGAGGCGTTCAGTATCTGGCCGGACCAGTGGGACGACTACCAGATAGAGATTTTGAGGATGGCCGACCGCGGCGACCATGTTGCCGTCACAGCCCGAACTGGTGGACGCGGCAAGCAGAGCGGGGTCGAGGTGGAGATGGATTTCTCGTTTGTCTTCAGCGTCCGGGACGGCAAGATCGTCGAGTTGAAGATCTTCATGCGCGAGGACCAGGCCCTCGAAGCCGCCGGGCTGCGGGAGTCCCGCTGGGTCACATGAACGAGCCCGCCGCATCCGAACCTCATTCATCTCGATGAGCGGTAATGCAGCCGCGTAGCCGCTTCGAGCGCTTCAAGTAATGGGAAGCATCCGTTCAGCAAGGATTGAAGGTCCTAGGGAATCGTCCCGCTCCCTACAGGCGGAAGGAGGAACAGATGAAACGACGCTTCGCCCTGCTTGGAGTCTGCACGTTGTCGATCGCGGCCCTGGCCCCCGCTCCGGCGCTGGCCTTCCACTGCTCGAACGCCAGCAGGCCGATTGGGCCCGGCGTCAAGGCGGTGCTGGACACCAATGGCGACCCGATCTCGATCGGCAAGAGCTTCCAGAACCAGATTGATCACGGAAAGAGCCCGGATAGCCTGCACGGTGGCGTGGTCGGCTTCGACTGCATGGGCGACGGTGCGCCGGACGTAATCACCTACGCGCAGCCGCACGGAGCCCTTCCCGAGCAGGCAATCAGCAGAGGATCGTCGGACCACGGCGTCGTCGGGCTCGAGACAGCGGCCCCGTCCTCCTGCAACTTCGGCGGGTAGCCGCCAAAGGACTCGTCGAGACCTCGCGGGGTGCTAGGCGAGCAAAACGATGGCGGCAGCGAGCGTGGCCAGCGCCCCAGCCCATCTTCCGAGCGAGGCCATGTCCCCTCGAGGAGCGCCGGAAGCTTCGGCACCAGACAGACGCTTCGCCGCCGCGTCGACCGCGAGCGGTTCAGGCTCGACCCGCACGAGGACGCCGCTGTTGTCGGGCTTGACCCGGAAAACGGCGGTCAGCGTCGTGTCCGGGACCGGGCCACAGACCAGCACGTCGCCGTTGTGGAGGCCGCTGAAGGTGTTGTAGTTCCCGATCGTCACGATCGGCGCGCCCGCCTCGGTCTCATCCCAGTACCAATCCTCGACGTCGCTGAGCGGCGGAGACAGCTCGAGAATGCGGTCGGTGAGCTCGGCGCGAGTCATCGTTCGATCTAACCCGACAGCGGCCACGGCGATGCGCGTCCTACCCACTAGTCGCTACCTCGTGTTGCCGGTATTTCCGGTTTTTTGTTACCTCCCCGATCAGGCCACGCTCGCCGTACAGGTCCAGCTCGGATGGAAGTGGGAGAGGCGCCTACCGGAATCGAACCGGTGTAAACGGCTTTGCAGGCCCGTACGTCTAGCGGTCAAATCCCTGCAAAACAACACTTTCAACTTCGCCGCGCGCCAGTGAGCGCCCTTGACCCTCTCCCATTCGAGTCAAGTCGACCCGGCCCGATCTCCAGGTTCTCCTGCGACATCGCCTACTCCGAAAGTTCAGCGGCTTCGAGGGCTTTCTTGATCGCCGAGGTCGCGGATCTCGGCTTACTCGTTTCTTGGTGGTGAGTGGTCACCCTGCCCGATCAGGCCCCCTGCGCCGCGAGCCTCAGACGAGCCCCGAGCCTCGCAAGCAGAACGGCTGGCGCAAGGCAGACGGCAAGGACCAGAGTTTCCCATGGGGAAACCCCTACGCCGCCAAGCTTCGCGACCAATAACCCCACCATCGCGGCCAGCCATACCAGCAAGCACGCCACACTGGCGCGTCGGGGATCGCGGATCACCAGACCGAGGACGAACGCGACCGGAAGGAGGACGAGCGCCATGTATTCCTCTCGTAGAGAATCCGGTGCTGAACGCGACCTCACGGCGCCCCCCCCGGGCTACCGCTGAGGGTAGCGAGGGGGAACGGTCAGAGGCTTACCGGACCGGACCCGGGGACCACCTACTCCCGCAGCCCTGCGGCTTCGAGGGCAGCTTCTGGCTTAAGGAAAACGTCGACCCGCACGATGCGACCCGCTTCGAGTGTGAAGACCTGGGCGGTGCGCAGCTCGACGGGCGCGCCGCTTCCCTTGCCGGTTCCATGGTTCCGTGTGATTGCAACGACGCGATCGTTGTCGGCATCGATGATCGCCTCGGTCTCCTGCTGAAAGTCATCGAAGTCCTCGGTCCATGTGGTCAGGAGCTCCACGTATCCCTCGCGCCCCGCAACATCACCCATACCTGCCACTCCCACGCCCCCCCTCATACCCGCCCTCCACTCGAAGTTCGAGGCGACGATTCCCTCGAGGACGGACTGGTCGAATGCAGCACCGAGATCGCTCCGCCGCAAGCCCTCCTGCACGAGCTCGAATGCTCGTCGCACGCTCTCGACGTTCTCCTGCGACATCGCCCGCGCAGTATCTCGCGAGCGGGGTGACCGGCGACTCAGTGGTGGTCGTGCCTCTTCAGCACCTGACGCTGCCTTCCATCGTTCGGCGCGTCATCGCCAGCCATCCCGCCGCACGATACGGCTGCCCACCAGAAATACTTCTCACGCTGCCTGAAGGCGCGCGGAAGGTCGCGCTTATTGATCTCGTACACGACTGTCCGGCGGTTGTCGGCAAAGTGGTAGCGGCCACTAGCGGTCGGATGCAGGACCTCGGCGGGCTCGGTGAACAGGTCCGAGGTCCGACCCTTTGCGAGCCAGACGAGGGGGGCGGCGTTGTTATAGGGGAGCGCCCCCCGGACCGTCACGGTATGCCGCGCCACGCGTCCCTTCTTGACCACCTGGGCGGTGGCCTCACGAATGTCGCACTCCCCGGCAATGTTGGGGTTACGCGGGTCTTTTATGACTGTCTTCTTCGTATGTCCCAGCACGACTGCGGTCACGGCCAGGCTGCTTGCCAGTGCCAGCGCCGCGATCAGGCCCACGAGAACGCCCTTGCGTCTCATCCCCAACTCCCTCCATCGACTAGCCGGAGGATATCCGTCTAGCGCGTATCGACCGACCGCGTGAGCGGGGGGCAACCCGAATCGAATCGCGTCTCATCAGGCCCGCCGAGGGAGCTTTTCGCGGAGTCCAGGGGCGGGTCGTGAGCGCTCTACTCCCGCAGCCCGGCGGCTTCGAGGGCCTCGGCCTTGGTCTTGTGGACTTCGCATCGGGTCACCTTTCCGTCACGCATCCTGATCAGGTGCACGAAGGAGAACTCAACCTCGAGTCCGGTGTGTCTGGCACGTCCGCCAAACCGATAGGGAACGATCAGGTAGTCCCCGAGATCGATGAACTCGAAGGCCTCCACCCAGCCCTCGCTGAAGGCGTCCATCTGGTTGCCGATGAACTGGAGAACTCCGTCCCATCCGCGATGCGGGCGAGGCCTGCTGTCGGGAAGCACCCCCGCTGGCTCAAATACGCAATCTGGGTCCCAGAGCTCCTTGAGGATCGGAAGGAAGAGGTTGGGGTCGCCGCCGCGATACGCCTCATTGAGCGTCGCGTAGCTTCGGCGGGCATTCTCGACGTTCTCCTGCGACATCGCCTACTCCGAGCGGGCGGCGGCTTGGAGCCTAGGAATCCGGTCTCGCTAGGGAGCAGCGCATGGATCCTCCGTTCCCGTGTACGGCGGCGAGATCGTGTCGGTCGGATCACCGGAATTGGTGTAGGCGACGACCCCCTCGATCTGGTGGGGGTCTTGCCCGGCGGGGCACCGTGCCCGAAAGGCGGTTGCACGCGTGAGGGTCCCGTAGAAGTCGTCCAGGGGGGGGTGCGCGACCTGGATGTTCGGGACCGTGAGCGTCCAGTCGTAGGGCGAGGCCAGGGGCTGGTGCGAGAGGGTGCCCGTGAAGAGAACCGTCCCCGTGCCCCCCATGTTGGCCGCCGGGTTGTTGCACTCACTGTCCGGATTGCCAATAGGGAACCGCGCGTAGAACACGATCTGGGTGTTGTTGGCCCCCTTGAACGCCATCACGCACGCGTCGGTCCCCGCCCCCGTGGTCGACGCGACCCCGCTGACGAACGGCCCCAACCCGGTCGACAGATAGGCGTTGCCCTCGCTGGGTGGACTGCCATCGGCGCCCGGGCCGCATTGCTCCCACGCCTGGGCGATCTTCTTGCCGGTCAGCTCCGAAGCGGGACAGGTCGGGATCCCCCCAAGGTTCAGCAGGATGTCGTCATCGAATCGCAGCACCACGCTCGTTACCTCGCTCGCGCTCGGAAAAATAAGCGTGGAACGCGTGCGGACGCCCAGGCGGATGTTCTCGGCCCCAGCCTGAATTCCCGCCGGCCCCTGAAGCCCCGTGACCTTGAGCCTCACGCAGGATCGGCTCGCAGATGAGAACTGGGGGGTACAACTCGGCACCACCGGCGGCGGCGGGGCGGCGGCAATTCCCGGGAAGGCGACCAAGCCCACGCCGAGGGCCGCAGCCGTGGCGAGGCCGAGAACGACGGTCGGCCGCTTCTTGATATGAGGCCGAGGCATTGGACGCATTGGAGCCTCCCGTGGAGCCGGTTTGGGCGGAGGCCAAGCGCGTCGGCGAGTCCGTTAGGGCTGGTCGGCAGGTCAGGCGACCGCCGGAAAGGCAAGCTTCTCACTCCGCAGAGGCCGAGTCAACCCACCCTGCGACATCGCCCGCGCAGTATCTCGCGCCCAGGGGGACGGTCGCGCAGCGCACCCGCAAGGCGTAGGACGGCCCCAGTGGCTCGGCGTAAAAAAAACTTGAAAATCTCAGGGTGGATTCGGCGGGGTGAGCGTCCTTACTCCCGCAGCCCGGCGGGGGGCATCAGCTCGCGTGTCTGTTACGACTCGCAGTTGACGACCAAGCCGGTTCCCGGCCCCTGATCGCACCGATCGGTGTCGTCGCCGCCGTTGAGAAGGTCATTGCCAAGCTCGCCCAACAACCAGTCGTCTCCGGCCTCGCCGAAGAGATCGTCATCACCGTCTCCGCCGCCGACAAGGTCGCGACTCGCCCCCCCGAGAACGCGATCGTTGCCGTCGTCGCCTTGGATCGAGTCCGGACCCGAACCGCCGAAGATCGTGTCCCGACCGGCGTCGCCATCGAGCACCTGCCTGCGGAAAGCTCGTTCGCTGGGCCCGCCACGGATCGTGTCTGCCCCGGCGCCGCCGGAGACCGTGTCGTTGCCCGCTCCACCGCCTCGGTCCCCCCAGATCTGATCGCCGCCCCGGCCGCCCCACAGGCGATCCGTGCGGTCGCCGCCCTGGATGCGGTCCGCTCCGCGCGCGCCGAAGATGAAGTCCTTGCGCACGCCTCCGTTCGCGCTGTCGGCGCCCCGGTTGCCCCTCAGCAGGTCTTGTCCGGCCCCACCGCGCATCTCGTCCTTACCCGGGCCGCCACAGACCTGGTCCGCCTCGCCGCGACCCCGGATGACGTCGTTGCCGCCGCGGGCGGCGATCACGTCGACCTCGCCGGTCCCCCGAATCCGGTCGTTGCCGGGCGTGCCCACGATCGTCGCCCGCTCGCCGAAGCAGGTAGCGCGTTTGGCTGCCGCCGGGCTGGCTCCCCACGCCGCGAGGAACAGACACAGCGCCGCGCCACAGATGACCGTCGCCAATCGTTTCACCGCCCTATGCCCATTATCCGCCGCTCGTCGCCTGGGCCAACCCACCCTAGGGTCAAACACGCAACACCGGTCTGTGTAACGCCCACCCCTGCGTCTGAGCGCCCTACACTCAGCATGTGAAGCCGATCCGGGGAGGTCTGCTTTCGGGGGTAGGGGTCGTTGGCGCGCTGCTTGCACTCTCCCCGGCGGTCTCATGGGCGGCCTATCCAGGGGCCAACGGGCTAATCGCCTACTCAACTGGGGACATCTACAGATCCTCCTCGTCTGGGGAGATCTTCACGATCTCGCCCGCTGGGGGTGACCCGACCCAGCTGACCGACAACGCGATCGCCGATACCGAACCCTCTTGGTCGGCTGACGGACGAAGGCTCACCTTCATCCGGGGATCTGCGTACATCGACCAGAGCCAGAACGTCTGGACGATGAGCGCGGACGGGACCGATCAGCGCCAGGTCACCCACCGGGCCACCCCCGAATCGTCGCCCTCCTTCTCCCCCGGCGGCGCTCGCATCGTCATGACGCGCGGCTGGAACACACAGGGCAACATCGTCATCGTCCGCACCGACGGGACCGACCCCGTGCGGTTGACCAGTGACCGGGAGGCCAGGGACCCCGCGTTCTCGCCCAATGGCAGGCGGATCGTCTTCTCCGGAGCGCCGCGAGAGGAGCGCGAGCGGGGGATCTGGGTGATGCGCCGAGACGGCACCCACAAGCGCTTGCTTCGCGCCAACCCGAATGCCGATAACCCCGACTTTGACCCCGACGGCTCCCACATCGTCTTTCACCGCGTCAGCAACTGCGACGGGCATACCTGCGACGACGACGTCATTCTCATGCGCTCCGACGGTCGCCGAAAGCGAGCCATCACTGATATCGCCAAAGAACCCGTGTTCTCGCCGAACGGACACCGGATCGCCGCGGCGTGGTTTAGCTGCGACGCCTTGACCGAGACCTGCCACAGCAAGCTCCTCACCTTCGACCGTCACGGGACTGACGGGCGGGTCGTTACAGATTCGATTGCCAGCCCGAGCTGGCAGCCGATCCCCCAGCCCTGATGAGTGACTGCGACATCGCCCGCGCAGTATCTCGCTACTCCCGCAGCCCGGCCGCTTCGAGGGCTTTCTCTGGAGCGACGGACGGCCCGGTCGCGGGCTACGGCCCCGGCGCAAGCCAACTCATCGAAAACTCGGGGGTGATCTGCTGGGCGAGGCCGTTGGCGGCGACGTTGAGGCTGCCGCCGCTGGTCTGAAGCACCAGGACCTCGACGTAGTCGCCCGCCACCAGTCGCACCTGCGTGGTGATGTTCTCGTCGTCGTCACCGGGCAACTCCTGACTGCGGGCGATCAACGTGGATCCGTTCTTCATCAACCCCGCGAAGCGAGACCCACTCCCTGCGGATCCTCCCCACGTGAACTGCGCGGTCACCGCGTAGATGCCCGGCACCGGTGCGGTAAGCCGCGAGTTGTTGGTCGCGTTGTCGTGCACGTCCGCCGTGTCATAGCGCTCCTGGTCGAAGGCCAGGCTCGTGTTCTGACTGTCCGGGATGGCCTGAGCGCTGCTGCGCGTGACGCGCGCCGCCGGGATCGAGTGCGAGAGCTCGCTGGCTCCGAGCGAGCTGTTGGCGACCTCGCTGCCTCCGACGGAGCCGAGACGGAGGTCGACCGCACCGAGACCCCCTCCGGCGAGGGTGTCGTTGCGCACGTCGGCGCTGAAGACCTGGTTATCGACGATGTCGTCCGAAAACACGGTGTTCGAACCCGAAAGCGCCGCCGCGCTGCCACCAAGCGCCACGAACAGGGCGATCAGCGCGACCACCATCGCTGGAGACGGACGAAGCCTGGAATGCATTGGAACCTCCCGTCGAGCCGGTTAAGGCGGAGGCCAAGCGCGTCGGCGAGTCCGTTAGGGCTGGTCGGCGGGTCAGGCGACCGCCGGAAGTGCAAGCCTCTCACTCCGGGCAGGCCGGGTCAACCTCGCGCTGAATCTAGTAGTCGTCGTATCGGGTTGTGCCCTGGTCCGAGAGCCCGGCGGCTTCGAGGGCTTCGTTTCCTCCCTACGTTCCCACCGTGGCGGTGCCGTAGAGGCGACAGGTGTATCCGGCGGGATCGGCATCCGTCACGGCGTGAAGGTCCAGTTGGATCAGCACCGACCCCGTCTTGAGCATCGCGGTCCCGAACTTACGCTCATAGTCGGGCTCGAAGGCCTGCCCGGCGAAGATCGCGGTAAACGAATCGGCTGGGATGGGGATGGTGTTCGAGAGGTCGGAACCAGAGCCCCCGTCATTGAGGATCCGGCGGTACGCGAAGTCGGCGCTACCCGCGGGGCCGTTCGCAAAGAGTTCAAGACCTGCGAAGGCGGGGCCAGAGAAGTCTTTGCACCGGGCCTTGAGTGTGTATGGACCCACGGTGGCGATGTCCGTAATCGGCGGGTCCTCGGTCGCGGCGGCCTCGTAAATCAGCTTCTGGACGTTCCCCGATTCCAAGAAGCCGGACGAGTCGATGCCGTCGAGCTTGTCGGCATTAGGGACCTTCCCCAGGAGGGATTCGTTGATGTCCGCCCCGGTCAACGAGTTGTTCACCACCTCCGAGGTGCCGACGGAACCGGGCTTGAGGTCGACTGCACCAAGGCCGCCCCCGGTCAGGGTGTCGTTCCGCACGTCGCCGATCCCCGACCAGGCGAGCTAGATGCGGTCCACACTTCGGTACCCGTTCGGTACCTGCTTCAAGAACTGAAGCCCGACCAGGCAAGCGGAAACCCCGCCGTAGCGGGGTTTCCGTGAGAGGCGCCTACCGGAATCGAACCGGTGTAAACGGCTTTGCAGGCCGCTGCGTAGCCACTCCGCCAAGGCGCCGTGTAGCCCAGTGTCGTTGAGAGATTAGCCCGGCCCTTGGTCGATCGAAATCGCTGCGCTGGACTCTTCGCCCCTAATAGGCTGCCTTTCGTGGCCGCTGTCGAGTTGAAGCGCGAGGGTGAGATCGCCTATCGCGAAGCGCTCCCCGAGTCGCCCAGCGAGGGGGCGCCGGTCCTGTTGATCCACGGCTACCCGGAGAGCTCACTCATGTGGCGGGGGCTCTTGCCTCCGCTCGCCGCTGCCGGGCGGCAAGCCGTGGCCCCCGATCTCCCCGGCTACGGGAGCTCGCCGCCCTTCCGCTCCGGCACTTGGGAACACCATGTGGAGGTGGTCGAGCAGTTCCGGCAAGGCCTGGGCCTCGATCGGGTGGTGCTGGGCGTGCATGACTGGGGCGGACTGATCGGGATGCGATGGGCATGTGACCACCCGGGCGCAGTCGCCGGCCTCGTGATCAGCAACACCGGGTTCTTTCCCGATGGCAAGTGGTCCGCGATGGGCAAGACGCTCCGGACGCCCGGGGTCGGGGAGGAGGCGCTCGAAGCCATCGACCGAGAGGGATTGGCCGCGATGCTGCGAGCGACGGGCCGAGGCTTCGACGACGAGGCCATCGACGATTACTTTCAGGCTTTCACGACCGAGGAGGGGCGACGGGGGATGCTGGAGCTCTACCGGTCAGGCGACTTCGAGAAACTGGTGCCGTACGAGGGCCGCCTGGCGGCGCTCGACGTCCCCACCCTGATTCTCTGGGGAGAACGCGACGATTTCGCCCCGGTGGCGGGCGCCTACCGGTTTCACAAGCAGATCCCCAACTCCAAGCTCGTGCTGATCGAAGGCGCCGGGCACTTTGCCTTCGAGGATGAACCGGAGCGCTGCGCGACCGAGATCGTCGAGTTTCTCACCGAGACCGGCGTCTGAAGAGACGCCCCGACTCCCTACTCCGAGAGCCCTGCGGCCTCGAGGGCTTTCTCTTTCTCGTGGGGAAGGTAGATCTCGATCCGCGTTATGAGGCCGTCGTCGTCAAAGGTCCAGACCGACCAGGTAGTGGTGTCCAACTCCATCCCGCTGGCCCTCCCGCGGCCGGTGACGTGTTGTCTCGCAAGGATCGTTCTGTCAGTGACAGCAACGGTTTCGAGCGGGTCGGCGACCTGGTCATGAAACGCGTCCGGCTCCATCCAGCGTCGCAAGCTCTCTGCGCCCCTGTACGGCGCTTGATTCCCTGGCGGAACGAAGACGACGTCGCGATGGACCAACGCTATGGCCGCGTCGAAGTCCTCGCTGCTAAACGCCTCGAACCAGCGCCGCACAACCTCCGCGTTCTCCCGCGACACGGCCTAGTCCTGAAGTCCCACCGCTTCGAGGGCCTTTTCTCGGTCG
The DNA here is from genome assembly GCA_035573435.1 of Solirubrobacterales bacterium. GTDB lineage: Bacteria > Actinomycetota > Thermoleophilia > Solirubrobacterales > 70-9 > AC-56. The sequence goes on along the minus strand of DATMZR010000036.1, from coordinate 16,299 downwards.
AGGTAGTTGTCGATCCGCACGATCTGTCCGTCGCGCACCGTGGCGACCTGTGCAAGCTCAAGCTCCGCCACCGCCCCGCTGCTCGCGCCCCGGCCATGTTGGCGGGACATGCTGATCATCCGATCGCCGGCGTCGATGACTTCCTCGAGCTCGACCTCCCACTCCTCAAACGGGAACGCGCTGAACCAGTCGTCCTCGAAGAATCTCTTGACCTCTATGTGGCCGCGATACGCACCGAGTCCGGGGATGCCGCTCGGAGTGACGTCCCACACGATCTCCGGAGACCAGACGCCTTCGCTGACGCAAGCGTCGACTCCCCCTCTGTTGAAAACGTCGAACGCTCGGCGGACCAACTCGACGTTCTCCCGCGACATCGCCTACTCCGAAAGCCCGGCGGCTTCGAGGGCTTCGTCTCGGCTTCGATACGACCGGAAGTAGATGACCTTGCCATCTCGAAACGTCCACTGGTAGGCGACGGGCCCCGAGAGCTCGATACCCGTGTGCCTCGCCTTGCCGCTGACCCGGTGAACGGAGACGAGCCGGTCTCCGGTGCCAACGATTTCTTCGAGCTCGATCGTCATCTCTGCGAATGGCTCTAGCCAGCGCGCCGTCGCCCTGAGGACGCCCTCGTGTCCTCGATATGTCTCCTGAACGTGGTCGGGGAGGTTCTTGTCCTCATAGGTGACATGCGGGTCGAGGAGCGAGGTATCGATCTCTCCACGCCTCCAAGCCTCCGGGTTCCAGGCGTGGAGCAAGACCCGAAGGTTTTCCACGTTCTCCTGCGACATCGCCTACTCCGAAAGCCCGGCGGCTTCGAGGGCTTTGCGTCTGTCCGTGTGCTCGAAGACGTGGACGATCTTCTCGTCTCGCACCTTGAAGTGCAGATGGAGGCGAGTATCGACCTCGATACCGCTACCTCTTCCTCGAGCTGTCACATGGATCGAGGCGATGACATCGTCACCCTGATCCACGATCTCCTCGAAGGTGATCTGCATCTCGTCCCAGCTATCGAGCCAGTGCTCCCTGACCCGCAACGCGCCTCCGATGCCTGGGGTGAGCGTGTGGTTGTCCTCGAAGGGGAACCACTCGATCTCCGGATGCAGAGTGCCTCGGAAGGCATCAGCATCGCTGTCGAATGCTGCCATCCACCTCTGCACCAGCTCCACGTTCTTCTGCGACATCGCCTAATCCGAGAGTCCAACGGCTTCGAGGGCGTCGGCTTGTCGGCTATAGAAGCTGAGCTTCGAGACTTCGGTGCCGCTGACCTCGAAGAGAAACCAGAAGTCCTCCTCCACGCGGACGCCGCTGCTTTTCCCTTGTGCCATCTGGCGGACCCGAACCAGGACGCGGTCACCCAGATCGACGAACTCCTGGGGAAGCACCCGCCAGTCGCTGAAATCCTCCGTCCAGTCTGCGGTTGCGTCGAGGAATCCGGCCTTACCGTCGTACGTCGCGCCATCCGGGTCGGCGCGGTAGGTGGTGACATCGTCGGCGAACAGATCGAGCAGTGCTTCGAGTTCGCCGCGCTCGAAAGCCTCGAAGCCCTGACGGACGATCTCCACCTTCTCCTGCGACATCGTCCGCGCAGTATCTCGCGCCACGACGAGACGAACCCTGCAAGCGCTCTGCTTGCCCCACCACAAGGCGATCACGGCGCAAGAGCAGCCGGGGGGATGGGCGGCCCGGGGAAAGCGAACCTAGCGGGTTGCCGTGGACGAGATCTGCTCTACATACGCGACGCGCTCGGCAGCGACGTAGACATCTCGGCCGCCTTGCGCCTCAAAGTACGTGAACGGTTCGCCGCTTCGCTTGTCCTTGCCGAGTGTCGTTTTGACTTCCTCGGCGTCAGTGTTAACCGTGACCGAGGGGCCCTCGGAGAACACGATTCGCGTCGACATCGCGGCGATTCTAGGCCGTGGGCGCCGGCAGGTCCTCGGCGAGCAGCTCGCAAACCGCCGCGCCTACTCCCGCAGCCCGGCGGCTTCGAGGGCCTCGCCGCGATCGAGGTAGTTCCTGACCTGGATGATCCGCCCCTCGTGAAGCGTGCTGATCGCCGCAGTGTCTGTCTCCATGACTATGCCGCTCTTACGGCCTCGGGCGACCTCGTGGACGAAGACGATCAGCTCATCACCGGTGTCGATGATCTCCTCCGGTCTCAGTTCGAGTCGCTCCCAGGTGTCGTAGTAGTCCCGGAACGCTTCAACGACCTCAGCGCGGCCCCGAAGGACGCGTCCCTCGTCCAGTCCCCCGGCCGCCCCGTGCCACTCGACATCGGGGTCGTAGAAGTTCCCCAAGGCCGCCTCGAAGTCACCCCGCTGCAGAGCCGCGAACCCGCGACAGACTGCCCGCGCCAACACCCGCTGCCGAAGCTTCGAACTCGGGGGAAGGCGGGATACCCGCGCCGTCAGCGAGGTAGCGACCGCCGGGAAGCGAGTCGCGATCCTCTCGTCGAGGCCGCGGCGTGGTTGTTCGCGGCACCTGAGATGTTGGCGGTAGGCCTTTGACTCCACGTCTTCGTGAGCCATCCCCTACTCCGAAAGCCCGGCGGCTTCGAGGGCTTCGGCTCGCTCTTGGAACAACCGATAGCGAGTGATCTGACTGTTCTCGACTGTGATCACGAAGGCGCTTCTCGCGACCACCTCGATCCCCTGGCGACCGCGAAAGGTGGTGGTATTCGGGACCACGACCTCGGAACCCGCCTCGGCGAGGTCGTACGTCTCAATCTCGCCCCAATCAAACGTCAACCACACGTCCCAGAAGGCCTGATGCCCGCGACGACCGCGATAGACACCCTTTTGCGGCCCTCGGGCACGGGACCAGTCAATTTCTGCGTCGGAGCGAAATAAGGCCAACCAGGTCGTCAGGTCGCGCCGGTTAAACGCTTCGGTATGGCGCTGCACGACGTCCACGTTCTCCCGAGCCATCGCCTACTCCGAAAGCCCGGCGGTTTCGAGGGCCTCCCCGGGATCGAGGTACTCCTCCACGCGCGCTACCAGGCCGTAACGGAACCGCGACACGAAGGCGATCGGGACCTCAGTCTCGGCCCCGCTGTCGCTTCCGGTGCCCTTGATTCGTCCCACCGCAGCGACCAGATCGTCCCTGTCCACGATTTCCTTCGCCTCGAAGGTCAGCCCTTCGAGCATCTGGTCCCCTCCCAGTCCCCTCGGTTGAGCGCCTCGATCTGACGCTGGATCAACTCCACGTTCTCCTGCGACATCGCCCGCGCAGTATCTCGCGCACGCTCGGACTCGCGTCCAATGGGCACCAATGGGCACTGGGAGCGATTTCACGCGACCCGACGAACGACGATGCTGCGCCGCCGTGTTCAGAGAGTCCCTGCACGCAAGCGGAATCCGAGGAAAGCGGCTGATGGGATTCGAACCCACGACCTTCTGCATGGCAAGCCTGCTGCCGCGTGCGCTTGCTTCGGCATTTTCGGCTTTGTGAAGCCGTTCTCGCGCTAAGCGCACGGGCGAGATTCCCCGGGGATTGGGGATTTCGATTGGTTTGGGCACAGGGGTGGGTGCAGTGCCCAATGGCAACTACCGGCGCTCAGCCCCCGAGATAGCGGGCGAGCGCGAAATCGCTGGTGCCGTCGGCACCCAGGCCGCGCCCGACGGCGACGATCTTTCCGTCCGCCTGGAGCGCCACCCCGTTTGCCGCGTCGTCGCCCCCGAAGTCGGTCCTCCGCTTGCCATCGTCGGAGAAGCTCGGGTCGAGCGTGCCGTCGGTGTTGTAGCGGGCGAGGGCGAAGTCGTTGGCGGTAGCCCCTCCGCCAGCGCGACCGGCCGCGACGATCTTGCCGTCGCCCTGGATCGCGATCCCGTTCGCCGCGTCGTCGGCCCCGAATCCGAAGTCGGTTGTCTGCTTGCCGTCGCCGGAGAAGCTCGTGTCGAGCGACCCATCGGTGTCGTAGCGGGCGAGTGCGAAGTCACCGAAGGTGCCACCGCCACCGACGCCAGCCGTGACGATCCTGCCGTCGCCCTGGAGCGCCACCCCACTCGCTCCTTCGTCGTCCCCGAAGTCTGTGGTCTGCGTACCGTCACCGGAGAAGCTCGTGTCGAGGGTGCCGTTGGGGTTGAAGCGGGCGATTGCGAAGTCGAAGCCGGTGCCGCCCCCGTCAGCCCCGCCGACCGTAACGATCTTGCCATCGCCTTGGATCGCCACCCCACTCCAGGCTCCGAAGTCGGTCGTCTGCTTGCCGTCGCCGGAGAAGCTCGTGTCAAGCGAGCCGTTGGGGTTGAAACGGGCGAGCACGCCCTCGGAATCGCCCGTGACGACGTCGTATCCTGAGCCGACCACGACGATCTTGCCGTCGCCCTGAATCGCCACCCCATGTGCCTCGTCGTGACCCACCGAAATCGCCGTCTGCTTCCCGTCACCGGAGAAGCTCGTGTCGAGGGTGCCGTTGGGGTTGTAGCGGGCGACAGCGAAATACGCGGAAAGCATGGGCCCAGCAGTGGAGCCGACGACGACGATCTTGCCGTCATCCTGAATCGTCACCCCCGTCGCGTCTTGGCCGAACTGGTCGAAATCGGTCGTCTGCTTGCCGTCTCCCGAGAAGCTTGGGTCGAGTGACCCGTTGGGGTTGTATCGGGTGATGAAGAAGCCATCGCCGACCACGATCATCTTGCCGTCGCTCTGGAGCGCCACCCCCTGGGCTTCATAGGGGCCGCCGAAGGGAGTCGTCTGCTTGCCGTCGCCGGAGAACGTGGTGTCGAGGCTGCCGTTGAGGTTGTAGCGGGTGAGCGCGAAGTCGCTGTTCCCGCCCTCCCCAACCGCGATGATCTTGCCGTCTCCCTGGAGGGCCAACGCGTTCGCCTTGTCTTCCCCTCCGAAGTCGGTCGTCTGCTTCCCGTCGCCGGAGAAGCTCGTGTCGAGGGTGCCGTTGGGGTTGTAGCGGGCGAGGGCGAAGTTGCGACTGTTGCTGTCGCCGCCGACAGCGACGATCTTGCCGTTCCCCTGGATAGCCACTCCGGTCGCCTCACCGCCGCCGAAGTCGGTCTTCTGCTTGCCGTCTCCCGAGAAGCTTGGGTCGAGTGACCCGTTGGGGTTGTAGCGGGCGAGGGCGAAGCTGCTGGTGCCACCAACGCCGACTACGACGATCTTGCCGTCACCTTGCAGGGCCACCCCGTTCGCTGCTTCGGACCCGCCGAAGTCGGTGGTCAGCTTGCCGTCGCCGGAGAAGCTCGTGTCGAGGGTGCCGCTGGGGTTGTAGCGGGCGAGGGCGAAGTCTTGGTTGTCGCCCCCGTCGCCGTTGCCGACCGCAACGATCTTGCCGTCGCCTTGCAGGGCCACCCCGTTCGCCCTGTCCCCACGAAAGGTCTCCCCGAAGTTGGTCGTCTGCCTGCCGTCGCCGGAGAAGCTCGTGTCGAGGGTGCCGCTGGGGTTGAAGCGGGCGAGGGCGAACGTCGTGTCGTCAAAGCCTGCGGGCCCTTTCCCGCCGACCGCGATGATCTTGCCGTTTGCCTGGAGGGCCACCTCGCTTGCCTGGTCTCCGTTGCTCCCGAAGTCGGTCGTCTGCTTGCCGTCGCCGGAGAAGCTCGAGTCGAGGGTGCCGTTGAGGTTGTAGCGGGCGAGGGCAAAGTCGCCGTTGCCGCCGCCGACTGCGACGATCTTGCCGTCGCCTTGCAGGGCCACCCCATTCGCCACGTCGGAGCCGCCGAAATCGGTGGTCAGCTTGCCGTCGCCGGAGAAGCTCGTGTCGAGGGTGCCGTTGGGGTTGTAGCGGGCGAGGGCGAAGTCCCAGTCTTGGGACGAGAACTGGGTGCCGACAGCGACGATCTTGCCGTCCGGCTGGATCGCCGTTGCCGCCGCGCGGCTGATGCCGACGCCGAAGTCAGTCCTCTGCTTGCCGTCGCCGGAGAACGTGGCATCGAGGTCCCCGGGCGCGGCCTGTGCGCTCGCCGAGGGGATGACGCTGACCAGCACGGCAGCGACGAGGCTGGTGCTGACTACGAGCCTTCGTGCATTGATGGTCGCTGCACTCCTCCCCCCTGCACGCGCCTTTCAGACGACCCTACCACCAGAGCCACCAATGGGCACCAATGGGCACTGGGAGCGATTTCACGCGAACCGACGGACGACGAAGCTGCGCTGCCGCCATCCGAGATTCCCTGCAAGCAAGCGGAATCTGAGAAAAGCGGCTGATGGGATTCGAACCCACGACCTTCTGCATGGCAAGCAGACGCTCTAGCCAACTGAGCTACAGCCGCGCAGGCACGGATTCTAGCTTCGCTGCGCGGTTTCCGGCGGACCTCGCACCAGTGGCCGGCTGGTCAGCAACGGTGTCAGGAACGTGCTCCCTGCCCATCCCTGCCCATTCGAGCGCCCGGTCGAAACGCCGCCAGGTGCTCGCCGGCCAGCCGCTCGCGCCGCTTCGCCGCCCGCTGATAGACGCGGAACGTGAACCGCGCATCCCGGTGGCCGCGATTGAAGGCGTCGTAAGCAGCCCGCACGATCTCGACGTTCTCCTGCGACCATTGCCCGCGCAGTATCTCCCGCCCTGCCAAAAAAGAGAGAGGCGGGCCATCCCCTGGCGCTCCGACGGAAGTCCTCGAAACCTCCCTTCGGATCGTCTCAGGCGAGCCGCCTCTCCACTACCGCGCTTTCCCCACACCGCCCCCTCGAAACGGGAACGTCAGGGACCGGACACGCTTAAAGCCCTACTTCTGCAGCCCGTCGGGTACGTCGGGTTCGCCTCCCACCGAACCCGACCCCTGCTTGGACTCAAAGATCAGAACACAAGCCAGAGGATTACAAGGACGATGAGCACCAGGACCACGATCCCGGGGATCGCGATGCTGGCGCCCACTGGAAGTCCAACTGAAGCCGCGACTGCCATTCCATCTTCCTTTCCCATTCGGGTGTCAACGGTTGCCGTGTACCCAAACTCCCGGACTTCACACAGAAGGGCCCTGGCCTTGTGCATCTCGACAGGACCCCCGAGGGCCGGGGCAACCCCATGTGCGGCTCGCGGGACCGTCGAGGGGGATTTTCGCCCGCGCCATAAGGGAGCGCCCCGCGCAATATCGGATTAGCCGTGTCGGGCGATCACGAACTCCACTCCACCGAGCTGGAGCGTGAGCGCTCCGTCCTCATGAGCGATCCCGCCCTCGAACACCTCGCGGTCAAGACTGATCGCCGCCATCTCCTCACCGGCCTCGAGCCGGACGAAGATCGCCTCGTTATCGCCGGGCTCGCCACCGGTCATCGAGTAACCGGCGCGAAGCCTTCCGCCGAAGGTCGCCACGAGGTGTGGGGTCTCCCCGGCGTCCATGACGTGGACCTCCACGCGCTCACCGACCAGGGCGAGGCAGTGCGGCGAGGGCCTCATCGAAGGTCACAAGCCCGTGGCGGCGTGACTACTCCCGCAGCCCGGCGGCTTCGAGGGCCTCATCCCTGTTTCGGAAGGCTTGCTCGCGCACAACCCGCCCGTTCTTGATCGTGAACAGAAAGGCGAACCGGTCTCCATCCATGGCGATCTGGCTGACGGGTCCCACCCCGGTGACTTGGGCCACGGCGACCACCTGATCTCCCGAGTCGATCAGCTCGACGGGTTCGACCGCGTAGCCGGCCAGCGTCTTTTGGTTCTCCTCGTAGATCAGACGTATCGCCTCCTTGCCGCGGTGCGTCCCCAAGAGGAGTGTTTCGAAGACCACGTCCGGGTCGTAGATCTCGACCAGGGCATCGAGGTCCCCACGCCTGTGCGCGGCGAATCCGTCTCTGATCAGGTCCACGTTCTCCTGCGACATCGCCTACTCCGAAAGCCCAGCGGCTTCGAGGGCTTCTTCGCGCTGCTCGAACCACTCCAAGCGGAGGGCCTTCGCATTGCGGCTCGTGACCACCAGCCAGTAGTCGTACCGGACCTCAACTCCGCTCGACTTGCCGCGCATGTCTCGCTGCAGGCGCGTCACTACGTGGTCGTCGGCATCGATGACCTCGACCATCTCGTAGGAGCCGGGCTCCCAGGGCTCCTCTGTAGCGACGAAGAAATCCCAGGCAGCCTCGCGCCCTCGGATCTCGCCCTCCGGCCAATCGCCAACCGGGACAACCTCAACGTTCGGATCGCAAAGCTCATCCCAGGCTTCCTTGTCGCCTCGAGCGAACGCTTCGAGTGCCCGGCGCAGCCTCTCCACGTCCTCCTGCGACATCGCCTACTCCGAAAGCCCAGCCGCTTCGAGGGCCTCGTCCATCGTTTGGAAGACCGTCTGGCGGACGATCTTCCCGTCACGGAAGGTCCAGACGTGTGCGGCGTTGGCCGTCGTCTCGACCCCGCTTTCCTTGCCGACACCGACGAGATGAACGGAAACGACGACACGATCTCCCGCGTCGACGAAGTCCTGAGGCTCAAGGCGCATGGTCGCCCACTGTCTGCGGATCAGAGCCACGAACTCCCGCACTCCCTCGTGGCCGTGGTAGACGTGGGGATCAAAGGTCCGACGCGACACGTCGTAGACGATCTCCGGGTCGAAGACGCTGTAGTCCGGCTCGCCAGTTCGGTTGTAGTGCTCGTAGCCGCGCCGCACGGTCTCCACGTTCTCCTGCGACATCGCCTACTCCGAAAGCCCGGCGGCTTCGAGGGCCTCGGAGCGCTCCCAGTAGCTCCGCATGCGGATCGCCTTGCCATCGCGAAGTGTCCAAAGATGGCCGGTTGGGTGGGTCTCCACCTCTGCGCCACTGCCCCTGCCCCGACCTCCCTCGCGCGTGAACACGAGTACCTGATCGCCGCCAGCATCCATGAACTCCTCGGCGACCATGCGATACCCGTCGAAGACCTCGTCCAGCTCGGCCATGTACCGCCTCACGCCCTCGTGCCCGTGATGCGGTTCTGCGAGATCAGGGAACTCCCGCGGCCCGCGCCACTCGATCTCAGGATCGAGCAACTCGAAGGCGATGCGACCTTCGGCGAAGGCCTCGTAGCCTCGACGGATGATCTCGACGTTCTCCTGCGACATCGCTTACTCCGAGAGCCCGGCGGCTTTGAGGGCTTCGTTGCGATCGAGGAAGATCCACACGCTCGCGATGAGGCCGTCGCGGATCTCGAACACGCCGGCGAGCGGTCGCGTCACCTCGATGCCGCTTGCGGGGCCCGTTGCAGTGACGCTGTGAAACGTGACAACTCGGTCCCCAGCGTCGATCAGCTCCTCGATCCTCCACTCCCATGAGGACATTTCGTCATGCAGCTCCTCTAGGAATCGCCGCAAGGCGCGCTTGCCTCGGTAGGTCTTTCCGACCAAATCCTTGGTTGCGGAGTGGAAAACCACGTCCGCCGTATAGAGGGGGAGGATGCGCTCGATGTCCCCGCTATTCCAGACGCCATTCCAGACGTCGAAAGAGCGGCGGACGATCTCCACGTTCTCCTGCGACATCGCCCGCGCAGTATCTCGCGCCAGGGGGAAGGTCGAAATCGCCGAGGTCCGTCTCCGCTACCGCTGACCGGCTCGGCGTAAGGAAAACCAGAAAGCCATCGTGAGCGTTTACCGCAGCGCCCGCGTGACGGCCTCGTGCAGCGCCACGGCGTCCCGGTCAGCGCTATGGCCCTGACCGTCGTGGTGCTCGCGGGTGGTGCCGATCCGTGTGCGCCCCTTATTGGCGCGTTCGGCGATCGCGGCGACTTCGTCGTCACGTAGGAGACCGAGCTCGGCCAGCCGAATCGCCGCATGGTCACGTTCGGGGTAGTCCTCGCCAAGCTCGAAGTGCCAATAGGCCCATGGCCGCGTTTCCGGCAGCCCGTGCCCCTTACCGTTGGCCACGATCTCCGGGCCGTAGGCCTCCCACGCATGCCCAAGAGAGCACGCGGAGCGAGATGGCATCTCAACCTGACCCGTGTTTCCAACTCGAGAAAGCGCCATCTACATGGCTGTTCCAGCCGCGTTGCGTCCGGTCCCTGACGCTCCCGTTTTCAGTGTCCTATCGCGGGGTAACCGCTTAGAAGCAAGGCAGCATTGCTTCACCGAAAGCGAAACGGGAAGCACCTGCCAAATCGCTCTGGGAGCAAAGGGGCGAGAGTGACCGGCGGTCACCTTGCACGGCCCAGACGGGAACACCCTCAAGACAGGAGACAGCACCTATGGAAGCTGGAACCAAGCACGCTGCCGTGCGCACCGATCCGATCCGGCGCGAAAGCCGGATCCGCCGCCTGACGACTGAGACCAAGCAGGCCTTCAAGACCACCGAGTTTTGGGCAATGGTCGGCGTCGTGGTAGCGATTCTCGTCAGCGCCGCCGTAATCAAGGGTGGCGATACCAACGGGACCGACGAGTTCATTGCCCGCCAGGCATGGCTCTACGTCGCCATCGTCGCCGGCGCCTATTTCATTAGTCGCGGTCTCGCGAAGTCCGGATCGAGCGATCCATACACCGAGAGTCGCGACGACGGTGATCGGAACGGTCGCTCCTAACCAGGAGCGAAGCTCACTCTGAAGTGGCCCGAGCGGCATCCAGAGCCCGCTCGGGCCTGACTCCTACGCCGACGGCGATCCTGCCCACGATTGCCACAGCGGCACTGATTCTCAGTGGCACCAACCGACGGCCACCAATCACTAGATACAGACAGGAGCACCCCATGAACTCAGCCCAGAAGACAATCCAATACCTGAACGAGGCCCACGCAAGCGAGCAGGCTCTGACCCGAACGCTGCAGGCTCATATCGCAATGACACCGCGCGGCGCCTACCGAACTGACTTGGAGCGCCACCTGCGCGAGACCGAGTCCCACGCGACGAGCCTCCAGCAGCGGCTGGAGGAGCTCGGCGAGAGTCGGAGCATGGTCGCGGCGGGAGTCGGGGCACTGCAGAGCCTCGTCGGCCAGGCCCTCGCCCTCGGCAAGGGCCCCTTCGATCTTCTCCGCGGAGCCAGCGGCGAAGAGAAGCTGTTGAAGAACGCTAAGGACGAGAGCGCGACGGAGGCGCTCGAGATCGCCACGTATCGGGCGCTTGAGCACTACGCCGGTCGCATAGGCGACAAGAAGACGGCGCGGCTCGCCGCCTCGATCCGGAAGGACGAGGAGCGCATGCTCGCCGTCCTGCAGGAGAGAGTCCCGACGCTTGTGGACAAGGTGATTCGCGCGGAGCTCAAGGGCGAGCCGGCTTACGACCTTGCCAAGACGGGTGCCGCCGAGGCGGTCCGTGGTGCGGGAAGGAGCGCTGGGCGGACGACCAAGAAGGCCGCGAAGAAGGCTCGCTCCCAGGCTCGGGGTACCGCGCGACAGGCGCGACGGGTTCCAGGCGTCGCCCAGGCCGAGGGTGAGCTAAAGGGAGCTGTTGCCTCTGAGCAGGACCTGGCCATCGCGAACTACGACTCGCTCAACGTCGACGAGGTGCTCGGGAAGCTAAGCGAGCTCTCGCAAATCGACCTGGCCAAGATCGATGCCTATGAGCGCAAGCACGAGAACCGCTCAACCGTGCTCAGCCGCATCGATTCCCTACGCGGTAACGAGCCATGGCCCGGCTACGACGAGCTGAGGGTCGATGAGATCAGGAAGACCCTGGCCCGCGCGGACGCGAAGCAGAGCCGCGAGGTGCACGAGTATGAGCGTCGCCATAAGGAGCGTCCCGGAGTTCTGCAGAGAGCCGAGCAGCTGGCTGGGAACTCGAGCGGCTGAGCAAGGTGTGAAGGGGCCGCCGCATCTTCAATGGCATCAGTCCGGCCGAGGCTTCAATCGGGGCCTCGGCCGGGCTTGTCCCGGTAGACACTGATGTGCAGCGGTGAGCAATGTTCGTGATCTGGAAGCGATCTGGCGAACGCACGCAGGTTCGGTTCATGCCTGGCTGTTTGGCGTGGTCGATCATCCTCTCGATCACGCTCACCATCCTGGTGAATCTGCTCATCAGGCTGTTGTGAGCGGGGCCTAGGTTCCAACGGGACACAGAAGCGGGCGCGTCGACGATGAACACCAGATTCCTGGGCATCTACCTCAACGACCACCTCGCCGGCGCGACCACCGGCGTCGAGCTCGCCCGCCGCTCGCGGGCGAGCAACCAGGGAACGGAGCTGGGCGACTTCCTCGCCGAGCTCACCACGGGGATCGAGGCCGATCGCGACACGCTGGAGGCGGTGATGGAGACGCTCGGCGTGCACAAGAACCAGGTCAAGCGCGTCGCCGGCTGGGGCGCCGAGAAGCTCGCGCGGCTGAAGCTCAACGGCCAGCTGCGGGGCTACTCTCCGCTCAGCCGCCTGGTCGAGCTCGAGTTCCTACTGATCGGCATCACCGGCAAGATCGGGATGTGGAAGGTTCTCCAAGCGACTGTCGCGGACAGGCTGGCGGCGTTCGAACTCGGCGAGCTGATTGCCCGCGCCGAATCGCAGCGAACGGGTGTCGAAGCATTCCGACTCGAGGCGGCGCAGTTCGCGCTCGAACCCGCTGGCGATCAGGCCTGAGGCCTGCCGCCTTTAGTGCGCGTCCACCGAGCCCTCGTCACCCGCCTTCGAGCACCGAGTTCTCACTGAAAGCTCAGCGGGACTCAGTACCACTTGCCCCGCGCGAAACCTCCAAACGCGATCAGGCCGATGAGCGTGATGATCAGACCGAGCCAGAAGCTCCAGAAGATCATCGCGACGATCCCGATGATGACGATGATCCCTCCCAGCGATATGCCACCCATACGCTTCTTCCTCCAGTCGTCGTAATTCCAAAATCGGCTACGCCTTAACTGCCTCAAGGACCTTGCCGAGCGCTCCACGCATGACCCGCGAGACCTGCATCTGAGAGATACCGAGCCGGCGGCCAATCTCATGCTGCGGCAAATCGTCCTCAAAGCGAAGGCGAAGCACGGTGCGCTCGCGTGAAGTCAGGTCCACCGCGTCAGCGGCGAGCTGGTCCTCAACTCGGCTATATCCGGCGTCCGGCGTGCCGATCGTCTCGAGCATCGGCTGCGACTCGGAATCCTCCGGGGCGCGCTTCTCGTCAAGCGAAAGCGTGCGACGCGCGGAGTCCGCCTCGACCGCCTCGAAGACCTCCTCCTCGGAGAGCTCGATGCGCTCCGCGATCTGCGCGACGGTCGGCGTCCTTCCCAGCTCGTCGGAGAGCTTCCCCGCCGCCTTGCGCACGACCATGGTCCGCTCCTGGAGGACGCGGGGCAGCCGCAGGTCCCAGACGCGATCCCGGAAGTGGCGGCGAAGCTCGCCCAGGATGGTGGGCGCCGCGTAGGCCTTGAAGTTGTCGGCGCGCTCCGGGTCAAAGCCGGCGAGCGCTTTGACCAAGCCGAGGCTCGCGACCTGAATTAGGTCATCGAGTGGCTCCGGGGTGCCGCGATAGCGAAGCGCGAGACTCCTTGCCAGGGGCAGAAAGCGACGCAGGAGCTCTTCCTGGAGTTGTGGGTCCCGAGTCCTTGCGTATCGGCGCAAAAGAGCGGATTCGCTGAGCGGACCCGGGCGGTCGCAGCGCCTTGCTCTCTTAATCTGAGGAGTCGAGGGGGCGGTGCGGGCCCGACTTGGTGCGACTGTGGCGTAAGCGGTCATTCGAACCTCCGATCCGCGCTTAAGGGTCTCCTCCAGCGGCCAGGATCATAGCGCAATCCCCATTGCTGTAACCGCTATTGCTGTAACTGGGCTTGCGGCAATAGGTCATGCTGTAAGTGCTGTTGCGGCAATGGGGCTTGCAAATCCGCTAGTTGCGGCCTATCCTTCTTGAAACTTGGCCCCGATTGACCCCTTCCGAAAGGCTCTGCTCGAGCTGGACCGCGTCCTCGACCTCAATCTCGAGCACATCGCAGTGATCAAGCGCAGGATCGCCGAGATCGAGCGACAGCACTCAGACGGGCTGTCGTATACGGAGATAGTCGAAGGCGCAAGGGGGCCACTCCTCGTCCAACTGGTCACGGAGAGTAGGCAAGCCCTTGATGGGTTCGGTGGTCGCGTGCGCCGCGCCGAGGCCCTCGCCCTGCACCAGGAAGGGATGACGATGGAGGCTATCGCGGAGAGGTTCGGCGTCACACGGCAACGAGTGTCGACGCTGTTGAGAGAAGCACGCCAAGATCCCGTTTAGCTAGCGGTATTGGCGCTGAGATGCGGGCGCGGACGTTCTCCTGCGACATCGCCTACTCCGACAGCCCGGCGGCTTCGAGGGCGTCACCGGATTCTTGACTGATGGTGACTCGCACGCAGGCGCCGTCGCGAAAGGTCCACAAGTAGGTGAACCGAGCCGTCACTTCGAGCCCATCGCGACCCCGGAAGTAGCCGACCAGCGGCGTGATCACCTGCTCACCGGCGTCGATCAGTTCCTCGGGTTCGGTCCTCACCGACTCAAACATCCCTGCGAGGGTGAAATCGGGGAACTGATCGAGGTTGTACACGCCTTTTTGTGGACTGATCGAGCGCGACCAGTCGAATTCGAGGTCTGGGGCGGCGTGCTTCAGCATCGCCTCAAGGTCTCTGCGTTTGTATGCGTCAAGGGCGGCGCGAACAATCTCCACGTTCTCCTGCGACATCGCCTACTCCGACAGCCCGGCGGCTTCGAAGGCTTCGACGCGGTCAGTGAAAGTCCGCATCGACACGACTTTGCCGCCATTTATCTCGTAGAGATATGTGCCGGGGTTCTCCACTTCGATGCCACTGGCACGGCCGCGCGCACGCCAATGACCAAAAACAAGGACTCGGTCGCCGAGATCGCGCAGCTCCTCGTAGTACACCTCGAAGAACTCCCAATCCGTGTCGAGGTCTTTGATCCACCGCCGAATGTCCGCGTGTCCTCGATAGACGCTGCCCTCCAAAACGGCTAAGACCGGTACCCACTCCACGTCGCGATCGAGCAACTCGATAAACGCGGCAATGTCCCGACGGTTGAAGGCGTCGAAAACACGCCGCACGATCTCCACGTTCTCCTGCGACATCGCCTACTCCGAGAGCCCCACGGCTTCGAGGGCTTCGGCTCGCTCATCGAACATCCGAAAGCGAGTGATCAGCCCGCCCTCGACCGTGAACAAGAACGTGCTCCTCGCACTCACTTCGATCCCTCGCGTCCCCGGATGTGGGTGGTTTGCGAGTACACGACCTCGGAGCCCGCCTCCACGAAGCCATGCGTCGTCTCCAATTGGACATCCTCAAACGTCGACCACCACACGTCCCAGAAGGCCTCGATCTCGCCATGACCGCGATAGACCCCCTTGTGCGGCCCTCGGGACCGCGACCAGTCAATTTCCGCGTCGGGGGAATACGAGCCCAACCACGCCGTCAGGTCGCGCCGATTCCACGCTTCGATATTGCGCCGCACCACATCCACGTTCTCCTGCGACATCGCCCGCGCAGTATCTCGCGAGACCAAGGCCCAGGGAGGGAGAGGTTTGGGGGCGACGAGTGCTCCGGCGGATCTCCCCTTTTCTCGATCAGCGGGATCCATCCCGAAAGCCGGACGAGTCGGCCCCCGCTCGGGAATGGTTTCAAAAGCGACCCATTCGATCCCGTCAGGCAACGAAGAACCGTCAGGAAGCCTCCAAGCTGTCAAAAGAAACGCGGGCCGCATCCGGCGACCCGCGCTTGTCTGCATCCGGCAGGAACTGTGCTAGGTGGGGGGGTTCTGGTTGCTGGTTAGTCCTTCCTCCAAAAGATCCGAGTCGAGGAGGCCTGAGAGCCTCAGCACCCGCTCGGGCTCACCGGTGACGCCCGACAGCTTCAGCGTACGCCCTCGCGCCTGCTGTTCGTGCGCCAAAACCACCAAGGCCCTGATCCCGGCTGAGTCGATGAAGACGCAGTTCTGGAAGTCGAGCGTCAGCTCGCTGTTTGCGCCGTTAAAGAGCGCGTGCACCTCATCGGTGAAGGCCTGGGCGTTTGCGATATCGATCTCGCCCGAGATCGCCAGCGCGACACCGTGGCCGTTGAGAGACGCCTGCGCCAGCGAGTAGCCGTTCCCGGCCTCGCGTCCCGAGGGCGATTGTGGGTTCGACATAGCTTCCTCCTTTGGCGGCGATTCGTTCGGAAGCCCGAGGCGCCCTGCCAGCTGGCCCAGCGCCCCGTTCATTCGCTATTACCGGTCATCTCGCTGTACCCATGTCACCCGAGACGCCCTTGATCGAGATCATAGCGCAATAGCCATTGCTGTGATAGCTATTGCGGCAATGCCTATTGCCTTTGCCGCTCAATCCGTCTATTTTTCGCGGCGTGACCCCTGAGGATTCGTTTGGAAAGGCGTTGCTCGAGCTGGATGGCATCTTGGAGGTCAACCTCGAGCGCCTAGCTCAGATCAAGCGGAGAATCGTCGAGATCCAGCGCGGGCGCTCGGACGGCCTCTCGTACACGGAGATAGTTGAGGCCGCGCAGTCACCGCTTCTCGTCCAGCTGATCACGGAGAGCACGCAAACGCTCG
>DATMZR010000035.1 GCA_035573435.1 Solirubrobacterales bacterium | reverse complement strand
TGAACGCCTCCGGGGGCGCCGCCGGGGTGGGGCGGGCGGTGAACGAGGCGGTGGTGATCGCCTTCCTGGGCGTCTTTGCCTTCAACTACGTCTTCACCCAGACCCTGCTCGCCACCCATCCCGAGCTGCAGGTGCCGAAGTAGGTCATTACTTCCGCAACCGGCTCAATACCAGGCAGAGGCGGGGTCGCGCGGCGGCTCCGACAGATCGCCGCCCTGGGTGCCCAGCAGGTCGGGGTCGCCGCGACCGAGCTCCCAGAGGAGGTCGTCGAGCACAGGCGGCTCAATTCCGGCCGCCCGGGCGACCTGCCCGAAGGCGGCGCGCGTCGTCGCACGCACCTCGTCTCCGGCCCCGGGATGGATGAGGCCGGAGCGCAAGGCGAGCCCCATCAAGACGTTGTCGGCGCACACCGCCCAGTTCTCGGGGTCATGGACCGCCAGCCAGCCGCGCCGGGCGCAGATCTTCGCGAACAGGAGCGACTTCTTCGCCAGCGGGTCGGCGTAAGCCTCGTAGCGGGCCAGGAGCTCGAGCAGCCCGCCGGCTCCGCTCAGACGTCCGTCGCAGGCAGCGAGCAACGCCTCGGCGTCGCCGCCGTGGTCGCGCTCCAACCCGGCCGCAAGATTCCGCCAGAGCGCCGCGCGCCGCTCAGGATCGGCCACGGTCTCGCCCCCGATTCGAAACAGCTCGGCGACACGCTCGGGGCTGACCTCGCTCAGGCCGGCGGCCGTCAGCACGCCCGGCCGGCGCCGGGCCGCCTGAAGCCCCACCGCCCAGAGCAGCGCGCTGCCCTCGAAAGGCCCGATCCCGGCAACCAGGTACCGGCCCCGGTAGCCGGTCCGGTGGTCGATCGCGCACAGGAACAGCGCCGCAGCTGGATCAGGGACCTTCGAGAAACTCGGCGGCTCGTAGGAATCCGCGAGCTCGCGCACTCGCTCGGCCACTCGCTCGACCGCCTCCTCATGCACCCCCGCCCCGAGCGGCGCCGCGTGGCCGGCTACCACCAGACGACCGAGTCGATGCCCTCCAGCTCCTCGACGGGCTTCGTGTAGACGCCGGACGACAGGTACTTCCAGCCGTCGTCGGGAGCGATGAAGACGACGTTCCCCTGATCGAGCTCGGATCCGATTCGCACCGCGATGGCCGCGACCGCCCCCGTCGAGACCCCCGCGAACATGCCCTCTTCGTGGAGCAGGCGCTGGGTCCAGACGATCGCGTCGCGGTTGGAGACCATGATCTTGCGGTCGAGCACCGAGAGGTCGATGATCGGCGGGATGAAGCCGTCGTCCAGCGAGCGCAGGCCCTGGACCAGCTCACCCTGCATCGGCTCGGCGGCGACGATCTTGGTCTCGGGATTGTGCTCCTTGAGGCGCCGCCCCACCCCCATCAGCGTTCCTCCGGTGCCGAGCCCAGCGACGAAAGCCGTGACCTCATCGAGCTCCTCGAGGATCTCCGGCCCGGTGCCGTCGTAGTGGGCGCGCGGGTTGGCCTCGTTTCCGTACTGATACGGCATGTAGTAGGAGGTGTCGGCACCGGCCATCTCGAGGGCCAGCTCGACGGCACCGTTCGAGCCCTTGGCGCCCTCCGAGTAGACGATCTCGGCGCCGTACATGCGCAAGAGCTGAGTGCGCTCCTCGGTGACGTTGTCGGGCATCACCACCTTGAGCGGATAGCCCTTTCGCCGGCAGATCATCCCCAGCGAGATCCCGGTGTTGCCCGAGGTGGGCTCCAGGATCGTCTGGCCCGGCTCGATCGCCCCCCTGGCCTCGGCGTCCTCGATCATCGCCCGGGCGACCCGATCCTTCACCGAGCCGGTCGGGTTCCGCCCCTCCAGTTTGGCGAAGATGCGAACGCCCGCGCTGGGCGAGAGCCGGGGCAACTCGACCAGCGGCGTGTTGCCGACCGCCTCGATGACGTTCGCGTAGCGCCCCCCACAGGGACGGTTAAGGGTCTCGTCGACCATCGCGTCAGCAAGTGTAGTGAGCAACGGAGTATGTTCAGCCCGCACGAAGCACACTGAACGAGAGGACTTCAAGATGATCAGGGGCACACGGACCAGGGTGGTGATCGCGCTGCTCACTGCGCTCCTCACCGCCGGCATCGCCGCGGGCTGCGGGGACGACGACAACGGGAGCGGCAACCTCGGTCTGATCAACGACGGGGAGCTGTTGGCCGGGATCGACACGCCGTTCCCGCCGTTCGAGAAGGGGCACCCACCCAATGTCACCGGCTACGACATCGACATGATCAATGCCGTGGCCGACGAGATGGGGCTCAAGGTCGTCCAGGAGGAAACGTCGTTCGACACGATCTTCCGGGACGTGGCCCAGGGGAAGTTCGACGTCGCCGTAGCCGCTTCGACGATCACCCCGGAGCGCGAGCGAACCGTCGACTTCTCCGATCCGTACTACCTCGCGGACCAGTCCCTGCTCATTCGCGACGATGAGACGGACATCAGCTCGCAAGGCGACCTCGGCGGCAAGATCGTCGGCGCCCAGGACGGGACCACCGGTGAGACCTACGCCAACGACGAGACCGACGCATCCGAGGTTCGCGGATATCCGGGGGGCACGGACGCGATCAACGCCCTTCGGGCCGGCCAGATCGACGCCGTGATCGTCGACTCGCCCGTGGCCGAGGATGCCGTCCAGACGGAGGGCGGGCTCAAGATCGCGGAGAAGATCGTGACCAGGGAGCTCTACGGGTTCTCGTTCGCTCCCGATAACGACGCCCTGCGCGAGAAGGTGAACGAGGCCCTGACGACGCTGAAGGAGAACGGGACGATCACCGACCTGTACAAGAAGTACTTCCCCGATCAGGATCCCGCCCCGGTACTCAAGGCAACGAACGAACCGACCTGATCGAGGTCAACAGCCAGGTGGCTTCGGCTGCGAACGAAGGGCGCCCGCGGGCGCCCTTCGTCTAGCCTCGCCACGCCCGCGAACTAGGAGGAAGAGAGCAGATGGGAACCGCCTTGGTCCTGCTTGGGTTCATCAGCGACCTTTGGAACGGCACGATCGGGGAGCTCTGGGACTCGACCGACGTCTTTCGCACCCAGTACTTCGACTTCGGGCTGATGGCAGACGAGTTCGACCCGGTGCTGAATGGATTCTGGTACACGGTCCAGCTGTCGGTCATCAGCGGCGTGCTGTCGCTCGCCTTGGGGCTCGTGCTGGCCGTCCTGAGGCAGCTTCCCGGCAGGGCCCTGGCGCCGGTTCGGGGCCTGACGATCGCCTACATCGACATCTTCCGCGGCGTGCCCCTGCTGCTCGTGCTCCTGCTGGTGAGCGGGGGCCTTGGGGCCTTCGCATTGGAGGGCGTGATCCCGCAGGAAATCGGCATCCCGCGATTCTTCGGCAGGCCGGATCCGTTCTGGTACGGCGTGTATGCGATCACGCTCACCTACGGCGCCTACATGGCCGAGGTCTATAGGGCGGGGATCGAGGCGGTGCCTCGTGGCCAGATGGAGGCAGCGCGATCGGTGGGCATGAGCCACGGCCAGGCGATGCGCTACGTGATCGTCCCTCAGGCTGTGCGGAAGGTGATCCCGCCCTTGCTGAACGACTTCATCGCGCTGATGAAGGACACCTCGCTGGTCAGTTTCCTCGGCTTCGTCGAGGTCGTCCAGGCGGGGCGCGACGTGCAGTCCGAGTTCTTCAACAGCTCCGCCCTTACCCTTGGGGCGATCATGTTCCTGGTCGTCACCATCCCGCTTGCCCGGCTGGTAGACCGCCTGATCGCGGCTCAGCACGCGCGCTTCGAACGCGGGGCTCCGGGGTTGGAAGCGGCCGCCTAGGCCTCGCCCGGCATGGCGCCCGAGGAAGCGACCTCCGAGTGGGCAGGCGCCGGCCACTCGGGCCCCATGCTCCGGCTCGAGGGTCTACACAAGAGCTTCGGCGACCTGCACGTGCTGCGCGGCATCGACTTGGAGGTGGCTGGGGGCTCGGTGGTCTGCGTGCTCGGGCCAAGCGGATCCGGCAAGAGCACGCTGCTGCGCTGCGTCAACCTGCTGGAGCCGCCCGACGAGGGACGGATCCTCCTGGAAGGCAAGGAGATCACCGGCGGGGGCGCCGGCGACATCGACTACGTCCGACGCCGGGTGGGGATCGTGTTTCAGCAGTTCAACCTGTTCCCGCACAAATCGGCGCTCCAAAACGTCTCGCTCGCGCAGGAGAAGGTCCTGGGCCGCAGGCGCGAGGAGGCCAAGGGAAAGGCGCAGGCCCTGCTTGCCCGGGTGGGCCTGGCGGACAAGATGAACGAGTACCCCGAGCGCCTCTCCGGAGGACAGCAGCAGCGGGTCGCGATCGCCCGTGCGCTGGCCATGGACCCGCACGTGATGCTGTTCGACGAGGTGACGAGCGCCCTGGACCCAGAGCTGATCAAGGAGGTCCTCGACGTGATGCGGGAGCTCGCCTCGGAGGGGATGACGATGATCGTCGTCACCCACGAGATGGGCTTCGCCCGGGACGTGGGCGATAACGTGGTGTTCATGGACGGCGGTGTGATCGTCGAGGAGGGCCCCCCGGCCCAGCTCCTCGACAGCCCACGCGAGGAGCGCACGAGGCGCTTCCTGGGGCTGGTGCTGGAACACTAGAAGCGCTTGCGGGGGTGACGTCTTCGATGTCGGATGCCCGGCTGGAGGTAGTGATCATCTCGTATCGCTGCGAGCCGCTGCTGCGGAACTGCCTTCGCTCCCTTCGCGACCACCCCGCAAACGACGGGACCATCGTGCATGTCGTCGACAACGCCTCGGGCGACGGTACGGCCGCCATGGTCCGCCGCGAGTTCCCCGAGGTGGGCCTGATCGCGGCGCCGAGGAACATCGGCTTCGGAGCGGCGAGCAACGTCGTGATCTCGGGCGGGGACACGCCGTACGTCCTCTGTCTCAACCCCGACACGCGGGTCACTCCGGGCGCCTTGGATCGCCTGCTCAAGCTGATGGACGAGCACCCCGAGGTGGGCATCTCGGGCTGCCGACTGGAGCTTGAGAACGGGGCCTTCGACTACGCCGCCAAGCGATCGTTCCCCACCCCCCTGAGCGCGCTCGGGCACTTCACCGGCTTGGGGTGGCGGCGGAATTCCGGGGTCCTCGCCGCCTACCGGGCGCCGGAGGTCGAGTTGGGCCCCGTCGACGCGGTCAACGGCGCCTGCATGCTCATTCGTCGCTCGGCGCTCGACGAGGTGGGGCTGTTCGACGAGGGCTACTGGATGTACATGGAGGACCTCGACCTCTGCTACCGGTTCGCCCGGGCTGGGTGGGTCACCTGGTATGAGCCCTCGGTGACCGTGGTCCACGTCAAGGCCGGATCGAGTGGCCGGGTGCGCTCGCCGAAGCTGAACTACGCCTTCCACTACGGAATGTTCCGCTTCTACCGCAAGCACTACGCGGCAACGCGAAGCGCACTCGTGAACGCCGCGGTCTACGTGGGGATCGCGGTGAAGCTGGCGCTGAGCGTGTCGCGGGCGGCAGTCGGCGGTCGAAGACGCCCGCGCGGCCTGCTTGGCGAGAGCGGTCGCCCACCACCCCTGGCACGGTCGCTCTAAAGTTCCTTCCTGGGGTCCGTGGGAGAGAGAGTCATGAGCCAAGTCACCGCCAGCCCGGGCAAGGGCCAGGCGCGCGGTCCGAGCGGCGCGGAACTCGCCGTGGCGCCGGTGGGGCCGTTTCCGTCGCGGCTGGCCGTGGGTCGCGGTCAGGCCTTCTTCGTCGACGGCACGTCCAGCCACCCGACGCGCCGGATCGAATCGCTTCAGGTCAGGCTGGGTGATCGAACCCAGCCGGTGATCGCGTCGGGCATGCCGCGACCTGCTTCGGCAACCGACAGCGACTACTGGTGGGCGATCGTAGCCGTGCTGCCGACGGACGAGCCCCGCACCGAGTGGCTGGAGCTGATCGCGACGCTCGACGACGGCAGCCAGGCGACCGCCCCGCTGGGGACGGTCGACCTGCTGCCCGAACTCGAGGGCCCGGTCGAGGCCTCGAGCAACGGCCGCACGGCCCCGGTGGCGGAGCTGGTCGGGGCTCGCGGCCAGGGTGAGCCACTGGTGGCGGTGTGCATGGCGACCTACGAGCCCCCGATCGAGCTCTTCCGGCGCCAGATCGACTCGATACGCGGGCAGACGCACCGCAACTGGGTCTGCCTGATCAGCGACGACAACTCGAGCCCCGCCAAGCTCGAGGAGATGCGAGCGGTCCTCGGCGACGATCCACGCCTGTTGCTGTCGGCAGCCGACGCCCAGAGCGGCTTCTATCGCAACTTCGAGCGGGCGCTCTCGATGGTGCCGGCCGGCGTGGACTATGTGGCGCTCAGCGACCAGGACGACCTGTGGCACCCGGACAAGCTCGCTTCACAGCTCGCCGGACTCCGCGAAGGTCACCGCCTCGTATACAGCGACATGCGGATTGTCGACGAGGACGGGGTGGTGATCTCCGACACCTACTGGAACTTCAGGCGCAACAACCACACCGACTTCGCCGCCCTGGTGATGGCCAACACCGTGACCGGTGCCGCGCTGCTGTTCGACGGCGATCTGCTCGACGACGTGCTCCCGTTCCCACCGCCGTTCGAGACCAGCTATCACGACCACTGGATCGCCCAGATCGCGATGGCCCTCGGTGGAATCAGCTACATCGATCGCCCGCTCTACGACTACGTACAGCACGGGAATGCGGCCCTGGGCCACCTGGCGGCCAATGCATTCGGTCGCTACCGGCGTTCGATGGTTTCGCGGCTGCGCGCACGCGGCGTGACCGCCAAGCGACTCCGCAGCCTGCGCCTGGGATGGCGCTGGCCTTACTTCATGCTCTACTGCCGGATCGCCGTCAACGTCGCGATCCTCCAGTTACGGTGCGGTGACCGCATGAGCGCATCCAGGCGCCGAACTCTCAACAGGATCTCCGACTCGCCCGGGGGCGTGGCGTGGCTTGCGGTGCGCGTGACCAAGTCGCTGAGTGGACGCAGCCCCACGCTGGGTCGCGAACGGACGATGCTCGCGGGGCTCGCCTGGCGCCGCTACGCCCGCCTGCGGCGGGGCGCACGCCGGCTACGTTGGCGCGCGACCGTGGCCCGCCGCGGATATGTGCGCCTGAGGCACCGCGCACGCCACCTCCGCGGCCGAGTGGGCTCCATGGCGCCGCTGTCATCGCCGCGCGGACAGCCCGCCGACTGGTCCGGATCCGGGGGTGAGCCGGACAGCGAGTGGCTGACGCCGATCCTGGTCGACTACTTCACCCGCGACGGGAGCACGCTGATGATGCGGCTCCTCGGTTCCTCGCCGCAGATCGCAGTCGAGATGAGCTTTCCCTACGAGCGCAAGTACTTCGCGTACCTATGGCGCTGGGCTCAGCTGCTCGATCGCGAGGACTGGCCGGAGCAGCAGTGGGGGCCGAGCGCGCTCGGCTCGCTCACCCAGGTCCGGACCGCCGCCCTGCACGGGCCGCCACCGTGGCTTCCGCGGCCGCTGATCCGTTCCGCGCGCGACGAGCCGAGCATGGCTCAAAGCTGCTTCGAACTCGCTTGGCGTGAGTTCTCCCGGCGGGCCGCAAGAGAGCACCGCAGCGAGCTCAGCGCCGCCGCGCGCGATGCCGGCCCGGTCCTCTACTTCGCGGAGAAGCACCTCAACACCTGGAAGGTCCCGCTTGCTCAGCTGCCGCCGGTCAAGGTGATCGTCCTGCTGCGTGATCCGCGGGACAGCTGGGTGTCGATCAACGCCGTCAACGACATACGGGGCGGTGGCACGCTCGGCCGCGATCGCGCCGGCAGCGCGGAGGAGCACCTGGACCAGGTGATCAGGCGCCAGCGCGAGAGGCTCCAGTGGATTGCCGAGATCCAGGAGCAGGACGAGATCCCCGTCGTTCGCTACGACGACCTGGTCCTCGACATGCCCGGCACGGCGGAGCGCATAGGGAGCTGGCTGGGAGTGAAGCTCGATGCCGAGGCCACCGCACGCGACAAGTCCTTTCGCTCCAGGCACATGACTGCGGCAACGCCCGAGCAGTCGGTCGGGCGCTGGCGGGACGAGCTGGACCCCCAGGTTGCCGAGCGTTTCACGCGCGACCTTGGCCCCGAGTTGCGCGCGGTGGGCATCGAGGCCTAGGGCGGAACCTCCAGGTAGGCGTAGGGGGGCGCTCTATCCTTGTGCCGATGTCGGCTCCGCTGAGCATCGAGGTCCGGGGGGTATCCAAGTCGTTCGCGACTGGCACTACCTCGTGGGTGCCGCTGAAGCGGCTCCGCCACCCGGCCGGGCGTCTTTCGGTGCTCGAGGACATCAGCTTCGATGTCCACCGCGGCGAGGTCTTCGGGATCGTGGGGCCCAACGGCGCCGGCAAGAGCACCCTGCTGAAGCTGATCGCGGGGATCTACCAGATCGACGACGGCCGGATCAGGGTCGGCGGTCGGATCGCTCCCCTGATCGAGCTCGGGGTCGGCTTTCGCTCGGAGCTTCCCGCCCGCGAGAACATCCTGCTCAACGGGGTGATGATGGGATTGACGCCCGCCGAGGCGAAGCGTCGCGCGGACTCGGTCATTGAGTTCGCCGAGCTCGAGAGGTTCAAAGACCTCAAGCTGAAGAACTATTCATCCGGGATGCGTGGCCGGCTTGGGTTCTCGATCATGACCCACGTCAACGCCGACGTGCTGCTCGTCGACGAGATCATGGCCGTCGGCGACAAGGCCTTTCGTGACAAGTGCCGAGACGTGATCGCGGGAATGGGCGCGGCAGGAAGGACGGTGGTGCTCGTCAGCCACGACATGGGCTCGATCAACCGCAATTGCGATCGCGCGCTGCTACTCCACGGCCACAAGATCGAGCGCATGGGAAGCCCCGAGGAGGTAGCCAACGGATACCTGGCCGTCAACTCGAGAAGGCGGTTGACCGCCGCTGTGGGCGGCGACGGCGCGTCCGACAGCGCCGAGGTGGTCGCGTTCGGATTCGCCGACGAGGGATTGGAAGCCGAGCCGACGCTCTCCTCCAGGTCGCCAATCGATGTGGAGGCGGTGGTGGAGCTGCGGCGCCCGCTTCAGTCTCCGGTGGTGCAGTTCACGATCCTCGACTCAGGTGGGCGGGCGCTGTTCGTGGCACCCCCGCGCCCGCTCCAGCCGGGGGGCGATCGAGTCAGCGGCAGGTTTCGCGTGTCGGCGAGGATCGAGAACCGCTTGGCGTCGGGCCGCTTCGCGGTCGCGTGCCGAGTCATCGAGCCCTCGATTGACGGCGAGGAGGGAGGGGCGGTGCGGTCGCCCGGGCGCTGGCTCGCCTTCGCGATCGACGGCGCGGACCAGCTCGGAAGCGTGATCTCGGTCGACAGCGAGATCACTGTCGAGCCGGCCAAGGCCGAGATCGACGTCGCCGGAATCGGAGTCAAATGAGCGCCACGGGCATCAGCGAGAGCTCGCTCGAGCTTCGGGAGGTGACGGGGCCCAGCGCCTTCGGCACCACGGCGAAGCGCTTCCGGGAGCTGCTCTGGCTGTCTGCGTCGACCGACTTCAGGATGCGCTACATCGACACGGTGCTCGGCTACGTGTGGGCGCTCGCGCGGCCGCTGGTGACGTTCGGAATCATCTTCCTGTTCCTGCGCCACATCCTGGGCTTCGGCGGCAAGATCCCGTATTTCGCCGAGGTCTTGATGATCAACATCATCCTGTTCCAGTTCTTCCAGGAGGCCACCAATCAAGGAATGAGAGCGCTCGCTTCCAGGGAGGGCCTGGTGCGCAAGACGAAGTTCCCCCGCATGGTCCTCCCGCTCTCGACGTCGCTCACCGCCACGATCACCCTCATGCTCAACCTCGTTGTGGGATTCGTGCTGGTGCTCATCATGGGCCTCACGCCGCGGCCAAGCTGGCTGCTCATACCCGTGCTCGTGGCGGCCCTGGTCATCCTGGCGACCGCGCTCTCGCTGCTTCTCTCGGTGGCGTTCGTGCGGCTGCGGGACGTGGCACAGATCTGGACCGTGATCTCGCGGGCGCTGTTCTGGGGCACTCCCATCCTCTACTCCATCCAGACGGTGCCCGAGTCGGTCCGCTCGTTCGTGATGCTCAACCCGCTCACGCCGATCTTCGTCGAGGTGCGATGGGCGCTGGTGGGCGGCACCACGCCGGACATGGTGGAGGCCGCCGGCAGCGTCCCGGAGGCCCTGATTCCCGTCGTCTTGTCGCTGTTCCTCTGTGTCTTTTCGTTCTGGTACTTCGTACGCGGCGCACCTGCCGTCGCCGAAGCTCTCTAGTGCCGCCGGCGTGAGTGACCGCGTTCGACTGGTTTGGCGGTGCCCTATGATCTCCGCTCGCCGAGTGAGGGTGGACGAGGGGAAATGACGCGAGAGGGGTACTCGCCAACCGGGGGGCTGCACTTCGACGACGAGGAGTTCGAGTCGCGGCTGGTCTGGATCTGGACCTCCGCTCGGAGCGGGAGCACCTGGCTGTTGCGGATGCTGAGCCACCCACTGAAGCTGGTGGACTCGAGCACGGACCCCGAGGACCGGCTGGGCTTCCTCGCTCCGGTGACGTGGCAGGGCAAGGTCGACGCGATCCCGGTCGATACGACCTTCATCTCGAACCACCTGCTGCCGCTGTACGGCAACGCGGATTACAACGAAAAGCTCATGCCGCTCACCTTCCCCGCGGCGCTGGGCCTGCGGAAGCGGGGTAACTACTTCTTCTCGTCCAAGTACGAGGACGCATGGCTTCCCGAGGTGCGTCGCATGATGCTGGTCCGCTTCCACCGGCTCGTCGAGCGGACGGCCGAGCGGTATGAAGTGAAGTCCCCGCTGGTGTTGCTGAAGGAGGTCCGCGGCGGCCACGGAGCTCCGCTGGTGATGTCGATGTTCCCCCGCTCGAAGATGGTGCTCCTGGTCCGGGACGGTCGTGATGTCGTCGACTCGCAGACCGCTGCCAACCAACCGGGCGCGTGGCTCCCCGTGACCGGATGGGAGACCGACGAGGAACGCCACGAGTTCATCGAGCGGAAGGCACGCACCTGGGTCGGAGACGTCGCCTCCATACAACGGGCGCTCAACCGGCATCCGCCCGAGCTGCGAAGGACGATTCGGTACGAGGACCTGCTCGCCGACCCAGCCTCGGAGCTCGGCGGGCTGGTCGAGTTCCTGGGCCTCCGCAGAAGCGAGCGCTGGCTGGAGCGGGCGATCCAGGCCAATGCCTTCGAGTCGATCGCTCCCGAGCAGAAGGGCCCAAAGAAGTTCTTCCGGTCCGCCACGCCGGGCGCTTGGCGTAAGAACATAACCGGCGAGGACGCGGCGACCCTCGAAGACGTCATGAGGGACAAGCTTCGCGAGCTCGACTACGCGGTCGCCGATGGCCCAGTCCACGACGGCGACGAGGATTTCGGCGACAACGGTCCGTCCGGTGGGGAAACCTCGGCTGAAGCCTCCCCGAACGAGGTGGATCCCGACGCCGAACTGAACGTGATCACCCCCGGGCTGGGACCGCAGGTGGCGCAGCGGCACGCCCTCTCGGCCTACATCCAAAAGGCCGGAAAGGGACGAGACTTTTCGAATCTCGTGCGGCTGATCGACAAACGCGGCAGCATTGCCAGCCGCCGTGATCGCAAGGTCGCCCTGACGTTCGACGACGGCCCGGTCCTCCAGACACACCGCGTCCTCGACACGCTCGAGCGCTACGACGCTCGCGGCACGTTCTTCCTGGTCGGCCGCAAGCTCGACGGGCACCAGGAGACGATCCGCCGGCTCCTCAGCGGAGGCCACGAGATCGGCAACCACTCCTACGGGCACTGGGCGTTCTCGCAGCCTGACGACATCGCCGTCTGCACCGCCCTGCTCCAGCACGTGGCGGGCGCCAGGCCGAAGCTCTTCCGCCCCCCGTTCGGCGCGGTCGACCGGCCCATGGCCGAGGCGGCGATCGAGGACGGGATGCGGGTCATCCTGTGGAGCGCGAATTCAGGAGACGCGACCCCGCCGTGGAAGGGGATCAGCGCGGAGGAGGTCATCAGCAACGTCTTCGATCACGTCCTTCCGGGCGCGATCGTGTTGCTCCACGATGGCATTCCCTGGAGTCGCGCCACCGACGCGCTGCCCCAGCTCATCGAAGGCTTGAAGGGCCGGGGCTTCGAACTCGTGACCGTCAGCGAGGTTCTTGCCAATCCGCCTCCCCGCCCCGCCCCTCTGCCTCGCCGAGTGCTGCGCCGGCTGGGGCGCGGGATCGGCATCGCGCAGAGCCCCGCCCAGCCGGCCCGCCGCCCGCCCCGCCCGACGGCGCCGCCTGCCGACGGCGCAGCGTCGAACGGTTCGCCGGCGGGCGGCGATGCTGAGCGCCGTGCCCGGGAGCGCCTCGCCGAACTGCTCGAAACGGTCCGCGAGGGAGTTGAGGCTCCCCCAGAGGAAACGGACGCCGGACCCGCCGGCAACCTGATCCGCGGAACATGCAGCGGCTTGCTCGGGCCGCCGGCGACTTCCGATCTGCTCGCCCGTCACGCGGGCCCCTACGAGATCAATGCAGTCCGGGCGATCGCGCTCGGTTTCTCGCTGAGGCGCTTCGAGGGCACTGAAGGAGACGCGGCCGTGCTTCCCGAGGAATCCAAGGCAAAGCTGTGGGCCGCAGAGGATCCCGGTGGCGAAGCGCGGCTCGTCGCCGAAAAGTTGGCCGCCCCGCGGAAGGTCGAGGTCGTGGTCGCCCAACGCCTGGCGGAGCGCGCGGCAGGAGAATCCGGAGACCCGGTTCAGCCAGGCGTGAACGGCGCCTCGCCGACATTCCTGTCGATGTTCGGGCCAGGTCCCGAGATCTGGGAGCCGATTGCATCCTGGGCGAGGGAGACAGCACAAGTGGTCGCAAAGCGGCGAATGCAGGCGCTCCTGGACGCAGCGGGGGTCAACGGGGGCACCGACATCGAGGCGCTGATCGAGCGGCTCGATGTCGACTTCTACTTTCGTTTCGGCTACGCGCTGGCCGCGTGCGAAGAGGAGCTCTCGAGAAAAGACTCGTGACCAGTGGGAACGGTACCGGCCTCACGTTCGTGATCCTGTGCCTGGGCCGCACGGGATCGACTCATCTGGTCTTCCTCCTGGACTCCCATCCACAGATCCGCTGCTTCGGGGAGCTGTTCACCTACCAGGAGGGAACCCTCGACGAGGCCTTTGTGACCTCCTCGCAGAGCGACCCCCGGGACTACGTCGCCCAGCTCACGTCTCCGCTGACCGAGACGGCTGTGGGCTTCAAGCTCCCCCTGAGCTCGATTCGCGCCCACCCCGACTCGCTTGGCCTTCTCGAGCCCCCGGATCTGCGCATGGTGCGCCTCGGCCGGCTCAATCTCCTGGCGCTCTTCGTCTCGCGGCGCCTGCTCGCCAGCACCCGAGTTCCCCAGTCCACCCGCGGCGACTACGGCGATGCGACCGTCGTGCTGGATCCGAAGCAGTGCCTTGCCGTGTTCCGGCGGATGGAGGAGCACGAGCGCTACCTAGACGAGCTCACCGACGGTAAGCCCGTATTCCGGATCACCTACGAGGAGCTCGTCAAGGGTCAGCGACTGGACGAGATCCAGCGCTTCCTGGGCGTCGAGCCGACCGCGCTGGAGTCGCCGTTCCGCCGCATCCGCAGCCGCCCGCTGTCGGAGACGGTCGAGAACTGGTCCGAGGTCGAGGCCGCTCTGCGCGGCTCCCCGTATGAGAGGTTCCTCGACGATGACCTCGACCTCCGCTGATCACCCGGAGCAGTTGGCCGTCGAGACGCCTGACGCCCACGACCGGGTCACCGTGGTGGTCCCGGTCTACAACCGCGCCGGCCGGCTCCTGGAGGAGGCGCTGGACAGCCTGCTCTCTCAGGACTACACCGGTCTCGAGGTCCTGGCGATCGACGATGGCTCCACGGACACCACGCCGCAGGTGCTGGGGGAGTACGCCGAGCGGCACCCCGGCAGGTTTCGCTGGGCCCAGCAGGAGAACCAGGGCCAGGCAGCCACCCTCAACCGCGGCTTCGCGATGGCCGAGGGTCCCCTGCTCGGGTATCTGAGCTCGGATGACCTGCTGCTGCCAGGCGCAATCTCGCGGCTCGTCGCGGAGCTGGCGGCGGACAGGGACGCGGTCCTCGCCTACCCCTCCTACCAGGTGATCGACGAGTCCGGCGAGGTGGTCGACACGATGACGCCGCCGGAGTACTCGCGAGCCGACTCGGTCCGGCTCCAGGACACGATCGTGGGCCCGGGAGCCGTGTTCCGCGCCAGCGCGCTCAAACGTGCCGGACCCCTGCGAACCGATCTCCCCTACCTCTGGGACAGCGAGCTGTGGCTGCGCCTGAGCCGTATGGGCCGGTTCATCCGGGTCGAAGAGCCGCTCGCATGCTGGCGGCGGCATGGCGGCTCACTGACAGTTGCCGAGCGCGGCCGCGAGATGGCCGACGAGAGGCTGCGGATCCTCGACCGGCTCTTCGCCGAGGAAGCTGATCCCGAGCTCGAGGCGGTCCGCGACCAGGCCTACAGGAACGCTTACGTGTTAGCGGCGACGGTGGTCTCGCCCGGCTTCAACGGCGCCGGCGAGCGCTACTTCGTCGTCGATAGCCACGCCCGGGAGGTCTCGGCCAGCGCCGGGTCCGAGAGCACGGAGACGAGGTTGGCCAAGGCGCGTGACCAGCTCGACGCCCAGCGGCGCCGGATCGCGGAGCTCGAACACGAGGTCCAGACCCTGCGCGCTCGCCACCCCCTGACCCGGCTCGCCTACGAGCATGCCCCGCCGGGACTGCGAGGGCTTGCTCGCCGGCTTCGGGGTCGTGGATCGGGGGACGGTTGAGATGCGCGTGATGGTGGTGGGCGCCACGGGCACGCTGGGCCACCGGCTGTGCATCGAGTGGGCAGACCGGTTCGAGTGCTGGGGAACGGTTCGGAGACCGGTCGAGAAACCGGTCGAGGAGCTCTTGGCACCCACGCGTCTGATCGCGGGCATCAGCGCCGAGGAACCCGGCACGGTTCGATCGGCACTCGAGCAGGCGCAGCCCGATGTCGTGGTGAACTGCGTCGGAGCGGTCAAGCAGGCGGAGTCGGGTCAGCGCCCGATCCCCGCGATTCGCATCAATTCGCTCTTTCCTCACGAGCTCGCCGCCGCCTGCCGCGAGTCATCCGTGCGGATGGTCCACATCTCCACCGACTGCGTTTTCAGCGGCGAGCGCGGCCGCTACTCGGAGGAGGACGTCCCGGACGCCACCGACATCTATGGTCGCTCGAAGCTCTTGGGCGAGGTCTCCGGGGAGGGCATGCTGACCCTGCGGACGTCGTTGATCGGTCGCGAGCTGCAATCGTCGCTGGGGCTCCTGGAGTGGCTGATCTCGAACCGGGGCGGGAGCGTGAAGGGATTTTCCCGAGCCGTCTTCAGCGGCCTGACGACGATCGGGCTGGCGGAGGAGATCGGCGCGCTGCTCGAGGACCAGCCCGAGCTCGAGGGCCTCTGGCACCTCGCCTCGGAGCCGATCGACAAGCTCGAGCTTCTCTCCATCCTCAACCGCAAGCTCGAGCTGGGGATCGAAATCGCGCCTGACCGGAGCGTGACCGTCGACCGCTCTCTAGACTCAAGCCGACTGTGCCGGGCGACGGGGCGCGAGCCCCGCCGGTGGGAGGAGATGGTCGAAGTGCTGGCCGCAGACACGACACCGTACGACGAGATCAGGAGACAGCTTGCTCACCGGTAAGCGAGTCGTCGTGACCGGGGGCACGGGCTCCTTCGGCAAGGTGATCGTCCGGCGCCTGCTCGAGGGGGAGGTCGGGCTCCCCCAGGCGGTCGTCGTCTTCTCGCGCAGCGAGGCGACCCAGCACCAGATGAGGCTCGACTTCCAGCAACGCAGGGTCGCCACCGACGAGATCGTCTACGAGGAGGAGCGCCACTCCCGGCTGCACTTCCAGGTGGGCGACATCCGCGACCCGAGCTCGGTGGTCTCGGTGCTCCGCGACGCCGACGTGGTCTTCCACGCGGCGGCCATGAAGCAGGTCCCGGTGTGCGAGTACAACCCCTTCGAGGCGGTGAAGACGAACGTCGTCGGGGCCGAGAACGTGGTGCGGGCGATCCGTGACCACAACCTGGGGATCGAGACCGTGATCGGGGTCTCCACCGACAAGGCCTGCAAGCCGGTGAACGTGATGGGGATGACCAAGGCGGTGCAGGAGCGCATCCTGGCCCGTGGCAACCTCGAGTGCCCGGGGACGCGTTTCCTCGCCGCGCGCTATGGCAACGTGCTGGCGTCCCGCGGCTCGGTGATCCCGCTCTTCCACGATCAGATCCGCGCCGGGGGGCCGATCACGATCACGAGCGCCGACATGACGCGCTTCCTGCTCAGCCTCGACCGCGCCGTCGACACCGTCTTCGACGCCCTCCGCGAGGCCAGCCCAGGCGAGACGTACATCCCGTTGTTGCCCTCGGCGCTGATCGTCGACGTCGCGGAGATTCTGATCGGCGACCGCCCGATCGAGATCGAGTGGTCCGGAATCCGGCCGGGCGAGAAGATTCACGAGATCCTGGTCTCGGAGGAGGAGGCGCCGCGCACCTTCCGGCGCAGCGAGAAGAACCTGGTCATCCTGCCCCTGCTCCCGGAGCTGCGCTCCGAGCAGGTCGACGCCGAGCCCTTCGGAGACCGGGAGTACAGCTCGGGCAAGGAACCGCTCGATCGAGAGGCCGTTGACGAGCTCCTTCGCGAGAACCGGCTGATGATTGAAGACGCGCCCGTCTTCGTCGCGTGAAGATCCTCACGGTCCTCGGGACCCGGCCCGAGATCATCCGGCTGAGTCCGCTGATCGAGGTTCTCGACGGTCTCTGCGACCACGTCCTGGTGCATACCGGGCAGAACTCCGATCCGACCCTGAGCGACGTGTTCTTCGAGGAGCTCGGGGTCAGGAGCCCCGACCGCTACCTCGGCATCGAGGGCCCCACGTTCGCGGCGCGGGTCGGTGGAGTGATCACACGGATAGGTGAGGTGCTGGCCGAGGAGCGGCCGGATCGCCTCCTGGTGCTCGGCGACACGGACAGCGGCCTCTCCGCCCTGGTCGCAAAGAGGCTCGGCATCCGGGTCTTCCACATGGAGGCCGGCAACCGATGCTTCGACGACCGGGTCCCCGAGGAGGTCAACCGCCGCGTCATCGACCACTCGAGCGACGTGCTACTGCCGTACACCGAGCGCAGCCGCGCGAACCTGTTGGCCGAGGGAATCGACTCCGCCTCGATCTACGTCACCGGAAACCCGATCAAGGAGGTGATCGACCGTCACGCCGCCGCGATCGACGGTTCCGACATTCTCGAGCGTCTGGGCGTGGACGACGGCGGATACCTGGTGCTCACCGCCCACCGGCAGGAGACCGTTGACCTCGAGGACCGCCTCAGCTTGCTCGTGGAGGGGGTCACCGGCATCGCGCGGGAGCTGGGGCTGCCGCTGATCTGCAGCGTGCACCCGAGGACCAGGGCGAAGCTGGAGTCCTTCGGGGTCCAGCTTGAGGGGGACGGGGTCGTCGTCAGCCCCCCGCTCGGCTTCTTCGACTTCGTCCGGCTCGAGCGGCACGCTCGCTGCGTGCTCACCGACAGCGGGACGGTTCAGGAGGAGTGCTGCATCCTCGGCGTTCCTGCGGTGACCGTGCGAGACACGACCGAGAGGCCCGAGACCGTGGAATGCGGCAGCAACCTGATCGGCGGAGTGGAGCCCGAGGGGATCAGGCGCTGCGTGCATGTCGCCCTCGCGCAGAAGCCCACCTGGAAGCCCCCACCGGAGTACACGGTGAACGCAGTGAGCCCAACCGCGGCCCGGATCGTGCTCGGCACGGCCACCGGGCGGCGGTCGATGACCCCACCCCAGCCCCGCGCGGGTTTAGCATTCAGCACCTGATGAGCGATCCGCAGGGATCGGCACAGATTCGCGAAGGGGGGGCGAGCGAGCACCAACCGCTGGTCACGATCGTCGTTCCGGCCTACAACCGCGCCGGCGGGCTGCTCGAGGAGACGCTCGACAGCATCCTCGGCCAGGACTACCCGAACCTGGAGGTCCTCGCCTTAGACGACGGTTCCACCGACCAGACCCCAGAGGTGCTCGAGCGCTACGCGGCCGCCCACGCGGACCGGCTGGTATGGGAGCGCCACGAGAACATGGGCCAGGCCAGGACCTTGAACCGAGGGTTCGAGATGGCGCGCGGCGAGCTGATCGGCTACCTCAACTCCGACGACCTCTTCCTCCCCGGGGCGATCACCAAGCTGGCGGCTCGCTTGGTCGCCGATCCCGACGCCGCGCTCGTCTATCCCGGCTACCGGATCATCGACGAAGACGGTGAGGCGGTCGCCGACATGGTCCCGCCCGAATACACGGTGGCCGAGGCCGTCAGGCTTCACAACTGCATCGTCAACGTGGGCGCGATCTTTCGCCGCCGGGTGGTCGAGCGGATTGGCGGCTGGGATTCCAGCTTCATCTACCTCGCAGATTTCGACTGGTGCGTGCGGGCGTACTCCGTGGGGCACTTCATCCGAGATCCCGAGGTCTTCGCCTGCTGGCGGAACCATCCGGGCTCGGCAAACTACGCGCCCGGGCTCCTGGCCGCACGTGAGCAGACAAGGCTGCTCGACAAGATCTATGCAGCGGACGACGTCAGCGACGACGTGCTCGCCGTTCGAGACGAGGCATACCGGAACGCGTTCATCGTCGCCGCCTTCGCGATGGGGGGCGTCAACAGGGCGGACGGGAGGTTCTTCGTCCACGACACCCTGGCGCGAGAGGTCTCGTCGCGGATGCCCGAGACCGACGCCGAGATGAACGCGCGAATGCGGCAGCGAATGACCAACCTCGAGCGGCGCGAGAAGAACCTCTCCAAAGTGGTGGCTCGATTGCAGGCGGGGGCGCGGCCGCCGCGCTGGAGGAGCGCCCTCCGGCGCATCACACCGCAGGCGCTTCATCCGGCCGGGCGTCGTGTGCTCGCCAAGGTCACGCGCCAGCCGCCGATTCACAAGGTCGAGCGGCGGGCGATCGACTGAGGTCCCCCACCGACCTGTAAGACGCTCGGGTCGGCTTATGACGTTTGACCGCGGAGGCGGCGGCGCCGACGAAGGCGGCGACCCAGCGTGCTGCGCCGCCCCGGCGGAATCGTCGCGCCGGCGAGGGCCGCTGTCGGAAAGCCTCGTCCCGGAGGGGCCGCCCGCAAGCCGTCGAGGCGACCGCGGACTCCACCGACGTTCCGGTCCATCACGGCCTGGCCGAGGCAGATGGTCCCGTCGTCCAGCAGCGCCCTCGCCAACCTCCGCGGGCTGGAGAGGACGCTCCACTTGCGCAGCATGTAGCCGCGGCCGAAGCCGGTCAGGTAGTTCTTGCGCCGCGAGCCCGAGCCGAGCGTGGCCGAGTGGTGATGCACTCCGGTGGCCTCCCGCGCGAGCGCACAGCGGAACCCATCGAGGCGCATGCGCAGCACCAGGTCGACGTCCTCCCAGTAGGCGAACAGGTTCTCGTCGAAGCCGCCCGCGGACAGAAACGCCTCCCGGTCGAAGGCCGCCGCCGCGCCCGACGGCCCGATCGGATCGGGCATGCGGCCCAAGCACTCCACCGGCTCGCCGTTCAGGTAGTCGAAGACCAGCAGCGTTCGATCGAGCTGCATCCCGGCGGTGTCGATCCTGGCCGGGTCGCGCTCTTCGCGCATCACCCCCGCCGCCATCGTGACGCCGGCGCTCGGATCAAGCGGCTCCACGATCGACTCGACGTAGCCCGGGTCGCACACGCAGTCGTCGTTCAGGAGCACGATGGCCTCGCCCCTCGCCTGGCGGGCGGCGAGGTTGACCGCACGCGTGTAGCCGACGTTTCGCTCCATCCTGATCACCTCGACCCCGGCAATCCGTGAACCGAGACGGGCGACGCCGGGATCCGCGGAGGCGTTGTCGACGACCAGGATGTCCACCTCGCGGGGACGATCACCAAGCGACTCCAGCATTCTCGTCAGCCGCGGTCCGCCCGTCACGGTGGCGACGATGACTGTGGCCAGGCTCACCGACCCGCGGACGCGTTGCGGGTGGCCAGGGCGACCACGCTGCCGCCGCGCCCGGCGAAGCCGGCGGCAAGCTCGAGCGCAATAGCGATCGGTGCCAGCAGCGGACCGGCGACCGCGGTCAACGCGAGGTCGCGACGGGCTTCGGGGCCCGAGCCGAGGTCGCGCTTCAGGGCCCGGAAGGCCACGTTGCGCTCGCCGGTGAGCCGGTTCAGCAGCGTCTGCCACATCCCAAGGGGATTCTGCTCGATGAGCAGGTGGGCCATTCGCTCGAGCCGGAACCCCAGCCGTTCCAGCAGCAAGCGCAACCCGGCTTCGGTGAAATGGGTCCGGTGGCGGGGTACGTCCTGGTGGAACCAGCGATCCCCCCCGATCCGGGCCTGGATGCTCGACAGGTTCGGGCAGGCGAGCACGACGCGCCCGCCCGGGCGCAGCCAGGTCCGGATGCGCGTAAGTGCCGCCTCGGGATCGTCCAAGTGCTCGAGCACATGCCAGGCGATCGCCGCATCGAGGCTGGCCGGCTCCAGACGCAGCTCCTCGAGCGTGGCGCGCTCCACGGGCGCCGAGCGAGCGTGGGCCATCCGCACACCGCCCTCGGACGGCTCGATCCCACTTGCCTCGAAGCCGGAAGCCCGAAGCCGGGAGACGAAGCGGCCGTCCCCTGCTCCGACCTCGAGCACCCGGGCACCGGGGGCGAGGCCACGGACGAAGCGCAGCTTGTCGCGCTCGACCACGGAGCGCAGGGGCTCGAGAATCCGGTCGAGCGCCGAACGTGCCGGTGCGTAGGTGCCCGACTCGTACAGGCTCTGCGGTGGCGCCGCTCCCGCGGGCAGCTCGGTCCGCGCAGTGCCACAGGCGGTGCAGCGCGTCAGCGCGTACTCCTGGTGCCCCGCGAGCTGGGGGTCGGATGCGGTGGCCGCGCGCCACGCCCTCAGCGCGCCCCCACACGCGGGGCAGCGCAGGCTCACGAACCAGGTGGAGCGAACGCGCAGCTACTCAGGTCCCCACCCTCGGATTTCAGCGCCGCCTTGGCCTTCGCGGGCGATTTCGCCGCTGCGGCAACCTCGCTCGCCCGCTTCTGATACCCGTCCTGAATGGTCTTCAGATCGTCGTCCCCGGCAGGCGGCTCGAGCGCAGCGATCTCGTCCGCGGCCCGCTGGGAGTACGGGGCGACCTTCTTGAAGAACTGCTGAGCCTCTTGCGGGCTGGGGTTCGCGGGGAAGTCCTCGCTGAACTGCGCGGTCTGCCCCCTTGCCTTGGCGCAGATGGCGTTGGCCCGGGCTACGAACTGCGTCCTGGTCAGGGTTTGGCTTCCGCCGTCGCCGTCGCCGTCGCCGCCGCAGCCGGCGAGCACGAGCCCTCCCGCAATCGCCAGGCAGGCCGTGTAGCGCGCTCGCCGATGCCAGGCGGGTGTCCTCTTCGGGTTGTCTTGCCCCATCGTCACGGAAGTATCGCTGGCAGCGTAACCGGGGCGATGCCCCGGGCGCCCACCCGGGAGCCTCAGGGCGCCTCCGCGAGGAAACGCTCAAAGCGCGTACCGTGCAGCTCGGCTGACAGCTCGTCCCAGTTCTCGATCGTCTCGTGCATCGAGCGGGTGCGGAGCTTTCGGTGGTCGGAGCTGAGCCGGCGAGGCTCGACGCCAAGGAAGCGCTGCGCCTCGTCCATCCGCGACCCCGCGATCAGCTCCTCGTAGGTCAGCCGCATCGTCGGGTGCCCCTCCGCCAGCCGATCCATCTCCTGCTCCTGTACTTCGAGCTTCACCAGCGCTCGTTTGCAGCCGGCGGGATCGACGTGGTGGGCCACCTCTCCGTAGCTCTCCTCCGGACCCCCCTGCTTCCACACACCGGTCAGGAAGGCAAGGATCGCGGAGACGTGCTGAGCCAGCAGGTTTTCGCGGGTGAGCCGGATCACGCGCACCTCGGGGTCGTCCAGCAGCGCGACCGCGTTGGGATGGGCTCGGATCGAGCTGCGCGGAAGCTTGAACCCGAACGCGGCTCCGTCGCACGCCGAAGCGAGCTCGGAGACATACAGCTCCAGATCATCGTGACTGGACTGCGCGAACGCCGGCACCCCATCAGGCAGGTGCGGATCGGCCCACTTCTCGTGGGGCTTGTGGGGGGGCGCGAACAGCTCGCCGTAGCAGCAGATGTCCGGGTGGGAGTCGAGCAGCGAGACGAGCAGCTCCGATCCGACCCGTCCGAGGCAGAGGATGACGAAGGTCGCGGGGCGCATGGACGCCCGGATTATCGTCCGCCTGGTCTGGGGCGCGCGATGCGACGTCGCAGCCGATCTTCAATGACGATAAGGTTGCACCGGATTGGACTGCACGGTCTAGAGGGGGGTACCGAGGGTGAAGCGCACGGTGATTGTCGTTGCCGCGCTGGCTGTGGCGCTGTTGGCCGCGCCCACGGCCGGAGCGGCGGTCCGTACGGACTTCTACGGCATCGTCCAAGGCGTGCTCGACCCCCAAGACCGCCAGGGGATGGCCGACGCCAAGGTCCAAACGACGCGCTTCATGCTCAAGTGGCGGGATATCGAGAATGTCCGGGGCACCTACGACTGGAGCGAAAGGGACCGGATGATCGGCGGTCTCGCCTCAGAGGGGATCCGATCGCTCCCGTTCGCGTTTGGCTCGCCGAGCTGGGTGGGTAATGGGGCTCCCGGGCATCCCCCGATCGCCACCTCGGCCGAGAAAACGGCCTGGCAGAATTTCTTGAAGGCGGCCGTGGGCCGCTACGGGCCCGGCGGCACCTACTGGGCACCCGGGGGGAAGTACGACCAGGACTTTGGAACAAGCGCCCCGACGGTGCCGATCACGACGTGGCAGATCTGGAACGAGCCCAACCTGAAGAAGTTCTTCAGCCCGGGATCGACGACTCAGCAGACCGCCAATAACTACGCGAGGCTGCTGGTGATCTCCCAAGCCGCGATCAAGGCCAAGGATCCGAAGGCCACGATCGTGCTCGCCGGGATGCCGAGCACCCCGGACGTGGCCGAGAGCGCGACGGCCTGGGACTTCCTCAAGGCGCTCTACAAGGCACCCGGAGGGGTCAAGCCATACTTCGACGTCGCCGCCCTGCACCCCTACGGGTGCAACGTGGGTGCGACTCAAACCGGGCTACAGAAGTTCAGCGCGGCCATGAAGAGCAACGGTGACGGGGCAACCCCGCTGTGGATCACCGAGTTCGCCTGGGGATCGGGGCAACCTGACAATTTCTGCAAGAACAAGCTGGAATCCGGCCAGCGCGACCTGTTGATCAGCTCCTTCAACCTGTTCCTGCAAAACCGCAAGGCCTGGAACATCCAGCGCGTGTACTGGTTCCTGTGGCGTGACCCCGCGCCCGGGTCCGAGTACGCCAAGCTGTGCAGCATCTGCGGCACCGCGGGGCTACTGCGCTACAACCGCACCGCGAAGCCCGCCTACAACGCCTTCAAGAGCTTCACGGCGGAGACCACGAAGCCGGTGGCGAGCATCACCGGAGGCCCGCTCCAGGGGAGCTTCGTCACGGACTCGACCCCGACCTTCACCTTCGGCTCCAACGAGGCGGGGTCGACCTTCGTCTGCCGCTACGACTCGGCCCCGTTCGTTGCCTGCTCCTCGCCTTACACCAAGGCCACGGCGCTCACGAACGGCGCCCACACGTTCTCCGTTAAGGCGATCGACGCCCCCGGAAACGAGAGCGCGATCGTCTCGAGGTCCTTCACGGTGGACACCGTGGCGCCTCAGACGACGATCACCTCCGGGCCCTCGGGGCCGACCCCCGACACGACTCCCACCTTCGGCTTCTCCTCCAACGAGTCGGGCGCGACCTTCGCCTGCCGCTTCGACACCCAGCCGTTTGCCCCCTGCTCGGGGCCGGGCGCCACCCACACCCCCTCCACCCCGCTCGCTGCCGGCGGTCACAACTTCTACGTCCGGGCCACCGACAAGGCCAAGAACACGGACCTGACCCCCGCCAAGCGCACTTTTACGGTCGCCCCCTGACGCCGGTCGGGGGCCTCGCTCCCGCCTATTCCGAAAGCCCAGCGGCTTCCAGGGCCTTCTCGTGCTCGGGGAAGAGTCGCAGGGACACAGCTGTGCCGTCTTGGAACGTCCACAGGTGTCCAATCCGGACCTCCATCTCGGCGGTGCTGCCCTTGGGCCGCAGGCGAGCCCCGACGAAGACCACGACTTGGTCACCGCTTTCGAAGATCTCCCCCGGCTCCACGGTCACGGCCTTATAGGGCGCAAAGAAGTCCTCCCAGTAAGCCTGACCTTCCTCACGCCCCCGAAACCTCCCGGGGTCGAGCCCCCTTGTAGGGGTCGTCAGTTCGAAGTCCGGGGGCAGGTCGCGAAACACCGCATCCCAGTCGCTGCGATTGAACCCCTCGTAGATGGAGCGGATGACCTCCACGTTCTCCTGCGACATCCCGGCGCAGTATCTCGCTAATCCCGCAGCCCGGCGGCTTCGAAAGCGTCCTCCCGCGTCTCGAACCATTCCAGGCCGGCGCGGTCCCATTGGCGAGTTTGTGGCGCTATGCGCCACAAAAACGCCAGTCGACCGGGGGGCCCCGACCGTGACCGTCCGGGGGGTGACCGTGACCGTCATACACGGGGTCGAGAAAGTGGCTGAGGTCTCGGAGCGTCTAGTACGCGCCGGTGCCGCGCAGGACGACCGGAATCGTCTGGAAGAGGATCCGGATGTCGCGGGCCAGGGAAACGTTCTCCACGTAGTCGAACTCGACCGCGAGCCGCTCGCCGAAGTCGAGGTCGCCCCGGCCGTAGATCTGCATCGGCCCCGTCATGCCCGGCTTCACGTCGAGCCGGAAGCGGTGTTCGGGACGGTAGCGCTCGACCAGCTCGATCTGCTCCGGCCGCGGCCCGACCATGCTCATGTCGCCACGCAGGACATTGATGAGCTGCGGCAGCTCGTCGAGGCTGAGGCGGCGCAGCAGCCGCCCCACCCTCGTGACACGCGGATCGGCCTTCACCTTGAACATCGGCTCAGCCAGGTCCTCGAGCACCACCACGTCGGCGAGCGCCTGCTCGGCGTTGGCGACCATCGTGCGCAGCTTGTACATGCGGAACGGAACGCCCCGCCTCCCGGCGCGGAGCTGCTTGAAGAACACCGGGCCCTTG
Organism: Solirubrobacterales bacterium; assembly: GCA_035573435.1. GTDB lineage: Bacteria > Actinomycetota > Thermoleophilia > Solirubrobacterales > 70-9 > AC-56. Next base: position 3,767 of record DATMZR010000035.1, on the reverse strand, counting down.
CTGTCGAGCTTGATCGCCAGCGCGACAAACGGGAACAGCGGAGCGAGGACTACCAGGGAACTCGCCGAGACCACCACGTCGAACGAGCGCTTCAGCAGGGCCGTCGAGCGCGAGGGGTCCCGCGTGTCGTATTCGAGTACCGGCAACTCCCCAACCTCCGAGAGGCGGGGAGAGGCGCCCGCGCGCCCGCGCAGCGGGGAGACCACGCTCAGCTTCACCTGCTCCTCGCGACAGATGGCGGCCAGCTCGCCGATCAGCTTCGGGTCCACCCACTCAGACGCGAGGATCACCCGGTCCAGTCCCAGTACCTGATCTCGCAACGATGCTCCGCCGTTGTTGTTCGTCCCGCCCAGCGGCAGCGGCCCGTCCTCGACGAGGCGCAGGTGCATGTCGCGGAACAGCTCCACCTTGCGCCGTGCCGCTGACGCCAGCTCGCCGTCCCCCAGCACCGCGGTCAGCTCCGGTGGAGTGGTGAGGCGCCAAAGCAGGCGCATCGTCCCCCGCAGCAGAGTCGCCACCACCGTGACCACAAGCCATGTGCTCGCCAGGACGCCGAAGCTGACGGACCCGGCCGGGGTCAGCGGCAAGAGCAGTCCCAGTATCACGACGCCGGCCGCCGCCCAGGCGGCGATCGACGACAGCTCGTCGACTGTCAGGTGGCGGATCGAGCGCTGGTCCCGGTCATAGAGGCCGAAGAGCTTGGCGATCACCACCCACCCCGGGATGAGTGCCAGGGCCCAGACCGCGCGCGGGGCCGAGCCGGCGACGAGCAGGCTCGCGACTATGCCGGCACCAACGTCGGCGAAGGCCAGCATTCGCCGCCGCCGGACGTCGCGCCAAAAGCGCTCGGCTTCGGGCTGGCGATTCCGCAGGCGTTCCGGCACACCAGTCGCCGGAGCCGGCGCAAGAGGCCAGCCGACCGCCGTCCGCGCCGCGGATTCCTGTTGCTGCCTCAGCCCCTCGCTGGGGCTCATCTCCCAGTGCTCCCTGTCATATCCCCAACCGGCAGACCCAACCGGTGCGCGACAAACTTACCGTGATCTGCCCAGCATTTGCAAGACCCCTCCCGATACGCGACGAGACTACGCGCACGCTCAGCAGCATATTCGAATTTGAGTGACGCGGGGCCTCCTTGGTCGCCGTTGGACGGTTTGCCCCGGCTCCAGGACACCGGTACCCTTCCGCCTCTCAATGGGACCGACGGACAGAGGCGGGAAGGGCTCCATCGCAGAGCGAGCCCGCTCCGGGCTGCTGAGCGGGCGAGGGGCGCTCTTCGGAGCGCTCGCGATATCGCTCGCGGTCCTGGTGGGTTTCTCGATCTCGCTGCTCGGAGGGGTCGGCAGCTCGAGCAGCCGAACGGCAGCCGCGATTCCTCAACAGAAGTTCTTCGGCATCGCCCAGGGCATATTCCGGTTCGACACCCAAGATCTCCAGACGATGGCAGCAACTGGGATCGGGACGGACCGGTTCCTGCTCGACTGGGCCGTGGTGCAGCCGACCCCGAACGGGCCCCTCGCCTGGCCTGACAAGGCCATCGGCGCCCTGGCCTCGCACGGAATCGAGGCGATCCCGTACGTGTGGGGGTCCCCCAAGTGGGTGACTCCGGCACAGCAGAACGCCCCAGTTGACAGCCCGCAGCAGGAGGCGGCGTGGCAAAGCTTCCTCAAGGCGGCTGTGGCGCGGTACGGACCAAAGGGCAGCTACTGGAGCGGTGGATACGTCCAGCAGTACGGGGCCAACGCCAAGCCGGTGCCCATCCGGGCCTGGCAGGTCTGGAACGAGCCCAATCTGAAGAAGTTCTTCACGCCCGGCCCAGACGTCAATGCATCGGCGCAAAAGTACGCCCGGCTCGTCCGGATCTCCCACGACGCGATCAAGGGCCAGGATCCTCGGGCCCGGATGGTCCTCGCCGGAATGCCCGGCTTCGGCGACGTGACGGCTTCGGAATTTCTTGCGGCCCTTTACGGCGCGCCCGGGTTCAAGGGCGCCTACGACGCCGCTGCGCTGCACCCTTACGCGCCGAACGTCGAGGACCTTGGGCACCAAATCGACCAACTCCGCACCACGATGGCCGAGCACGGTGATGAGGACACGCCGCTGTGGCTGACCGAGCTCGGTTGGGGCTCGGGACCGCCCGACCGTTTCCGGCTCAACAAGGGGCTCGCGGGTCAAGCGAACCTGCTGAACGGTGCGTTCGAGTTGATCCTCAACCATCGACGTGCCTGGAAAGTGCAGCGCGTCTTTTGGTTCGACTGGCGCGATCCCGCGCCCGCGTCGCAGCTAGCGGGCACCTGCAGCTTCTGCCTCAGCGCGGGCTTGCTCAAGTACACGCGCGACCCGAAGCCGGCCTACCTGGCGTTCAAGCGCTTCGCAGGCGGCGGCTGAAGGGACGCCGTTGACACGGTCTTTGCGGCTACAGCTTTGGAGCTGGAACTACGAGCCCGAGCCCACCGCGATGGGTCCCATGGCGTCTCGATGGGCCGAGGCGATGTCCGCCCGCGGGCACCGGGTGGAGGTCGTCACGGCGCATCCGCACTACCCGGGCCCGCTTTGGGGTCACCGCCTGCGCCCCTACCGGGAGACCAGAAACGGGATTCCCGTCCTTCGCCTTCCTCTCGTCATCGGCCACCGGACCACCCCGGCGAGGATCCTCGAGGAGGTGACCTATGCCGCCTCGGCGGCGGTGGCAGCCGCCCTTCGCCCCGCCCCCGATGCGGCCGTCGTGGTGTCGCCTTCGTTCCTGGGCGTGTTCCCGGTCTTGATGAGCGCCCGGCTTCGGCGGTTCCCCTGGATTCTCTGGCTTGAGGACATCCTGCCCGATGCCGCTGCCACGACCGGCCTCATGCGCGAGGGCCTCGCGCTGCGCACGGCGCGGCACCTCGAGCGGTACATGTATCGCTCCGCGGCCGGGATCGTCGTGATCTCGAATGCGTTCCGCGAGAACCTGCTCGCAAAGGGAGTGCCGCCGTGGAAGGTCACGCACATCTACAACCCCTTCACGCGCGGCCCGGCAGAACGTCGCGGAAACAACGGCGTCGATCCCGCGCGCGTCCTGTACATGGGAAACATGGGTCACTCACAAAACCTTCCCGCGCTGGTGCGCGCGTTCGAGACCTCCTCGGCCCTTGGCGATGACGCCCGGCTGATCCTTGCGGGAACCGGCGAGCTCGCCTTGGAGGTCGCGGCGGAGATTCGTTCCACGCGCGTCCAGATGCCCGGCCTGCTGCTCGAGGAGCTCGAGGAGGAGATGCAACGGGCGGCCATCGGGCTCGTCCCCCAGCGACCCGACGTGGACGAATTCAACCTGCCGTCGAAGCTGATGAACCTGATGTCTCGCGGCGTCCCGGTGCTGGCGAGCGTCAACCCCCAATCCGAGATCGCCCGCATCGTGCAACAGTCGGGCGCCGGCTGGGTGATCGATGCCTCCGACCCGGAGGCCTTCCCAAGCGCGCTTCGAGGCATCCTGGCCGACAAGGCAGAGCTCGACCGACGGGGTCAGGCGGGCTTGGAGTTCGCCCGCCGCAACTTCAGCCCCGAGGCCGTCGCGACCCGATTCGACGACTTGCTTCAGGACCTGAGCGTGTCTGCTGGCCTGCCGCGTGAGGGTGGGCAGTGAGCCTGGCCGTCATCACAGGCTCGACCGGTCTGATCGGATCAGAGGCGGCAAGCCACTTCGCCGGCCTCGGCATGGACGTGATCGGGATCGACAACGACATGCGGAGCGTGTTCTTTGGACCCGAGGCATCCACCGACTGGAACCGGGCCCG
>DATMZR010000034.1 GCA_035573435.1 Solirubrobacterales bacterium | reverse complement strand
TGAACGCCTCCGGGGGCGCCGCCGGGGTGGGGCGGGCGGTGAACGAGGCGGTGGTGATCGCCTTCCTGGGCGTCTTTGCCTTCAACTACGTCTTCACCCAGACCCTGCTCGCCACCCATCCCGAGCTGCAGGTGCCGAAGTGACCGGCTGGTTGGCGGTTCCCCGCGAGTGGCTCTCCTCCCTGGGCGAGATAGGCGCCTTCTGCGCCAAGACGATGGGGCTCGTCTACTCGGGCCGGGTGTTCTACTTCTTCGGCGAGACCCTGCGCCAGGCGGGGATCTTGATCTTGGGCTCAACGATCGTGATCTGGGGCCTGGTCTTCATCTTGGGCCTTCAGTGCGGGATCGAGGGCGCCTACTTCAACCGTTCCCTCGGCGCCCCCTCCTATGCCGGCGTGTTCGCCGCCTGGTGCGATCTGCGCGAGGTGATCCCCTACGCCTTCGGCTACATGATGGCGGCCAAGGTGGGGACCGGGATCGTCGCCGAGCTGGGGGCGATGCGGATCTCCGACGAGATCGACGCCCTCGAGGTGATGGGGGTGCCGCCGATGACTTTCTTGGCCGCGACGAGGCTCCTCGGCGCCTGGCTCACCCTGCCGTTCATGTATCTGTCGGCGATCGGGATCGGCTACTTCGCCTCCTACCTGGCGGTTGTGAAGCAGATCGGCGACGTTTCCTCGGGCGGCTACTTCCTGATCTTCTGGATGTTCCAAAACCCGCCCGACCTCTTATTCAGCGTGATCAAGGCAATGTTCATGGCCACGGCGATCGTCCTGGTCGGCTGCTACTACGGCTACACCGCCTCGGGCGGCCCGGTCGGAGTGGGGACGGCGACCGCCAAGTCGATGGTCTTGAACATCGTCCTGGTGCACATCATCGGGATGATGGGAACCCTGGTCTTCTGGGGTGCCAACCCGAGGGCGCCAATCGGGGGTTGACCCCCCGCCAACGCACGGAGGAGGATGAACGGCAGAGATGGCTGACGAGAGCACGTACCCGACCCGCCCAGAGGTGGCTGACGAGGGCGCGTACCCGACCCGCCAGGAGCCCGAAGGGGAGGTATACCGAGAGCCCGCTCCCGAACTCGGAAGGCTGAACCAGGACTACGTCATCCCTGGGGTGGACGCGAGCGAGACGAACCCATATCGCTGGCACACGGGGAAGAAGCGCGACCACGGCGGCGAGGACGCGATCGAGATCATCGACCTCGTCAAGCAGTTCGGCCGCATGCGCATCCTGAACGGCCTCAATCTCGGGCTTCCGAACAACCAGATCTCCATGGTCCTCGGCCCCTCCGGCACGGGCAAGAGCGTGCTGATCAAGCACATCGTCGGCCTGCTCTATCCGGACTCGGGCGATGTCCTCGTGCACGGCGATTCTGTCCCGAACCTGACCGACGACGAGCTGTTCGAGATGCGCAAGAAGTTCGGCCTGCTGTTCCAGGACGGGGCGCTGTTCGGCTCCATGAACGTGTTCGACAACACCGCCTTCCCGTTGCGCCAGCACACCGACAAGTCGGAGGAGGAGATCGCCGAGATCTGTCACCGCCGACTCCGCGAGGTCGGGCTCGCCGAGGCGACGCAGAAGATGCCGAACGAGCTCTCCGGCGGGATGCGCAAGCGGGCCGGGTTCGCCCGCGCCTTGGTGTTGGACCCGGACATCGTCATGTTCGACGAACCCGATTCCGGGCTCGACCCGGTGCGCACCGCGCTGCTTTGCGAGCTGATCCGGGAGGTCCACGCGGAGGCCGGCGGGTGCTACCTGGTGATCAGCCACGACCTCGGTACCGCGCGCCGGATCGCCGACTTCCTGGCCGTGCTCTGGAAGGGCCGGATCGTGGAGAGCGGGCCCGCCGACGAGCTGTTCAACTCCGACAACGAGTTCGTCGCGCAGTTCCTCAACGCGGAGACCGTGGGCCCGCTAGCAATGGACTGACAATCCGCCGGAAGCCTCGGCTTCGCCTATCAAGTAGGGCAGCGACGACCGCCTCCAAAGCCGGGGTTGGCCAGTTTGTGGCGGATAGCGCCACAAAAACGCCAACCAGGCGCGGGTGGCGCTAGCCCCAAGGATCCGCCTTCGGCCTGTATCCCTGGTCCTGGCCGCTCCCTAATCTCTGATTCAGGATGAGAGATGTGTTGGCACGGATTGCCGGGCGCGCCGTCGAGCGGCCGCTGCCGGTGATCGTCTCGGCGGTCCTGCTGACCCTGATCGGCGCGGTGGCTGCGTTGCGCATCGAGGCGGACCGCAGCCCGAACTCGCTGGTCGACCGTGGCTCCGGTACCTACGCCGCCACCCAGAGCTTCTACGAGGAGTTCGGGGATGAGCCGGTGGAGATCCTGGTCAAGGGCGACCTGCGCCAGATTCTCAGCACCGGAAATCTGACGCGGCTGCTGGCTCTCGAGAGTTGCCTCTCGGGCAGGACGCCCGGCGGACGGGTGGTTCGCGGCGAGCCCGCGCCACCCACCTGTGCCTCCATCGCCCGCCTTGATCCCAGCGCAGTCGTGTTCGGCCCGGCAACCTTTCTCAACCAGTTCGCGATTCAGGCGAACAGGCTGCTGAGCCAGCAGCAGCAGGCGGCAGCCGTGCGGGCGACCCAGGCGGCGAAGCAGGCGGCGAGCCAAGCGAAGAAGGCGGGGCTCTCGGCCGCCGAGCAGCAGCAGGCTGCGGTGGCGGTGTTCCAGAAGGCCATCGCCCGCTACGGGCAGCAGCTCCAAACGCTCGCCTTCCAGTACGGCCAGACCGGCCCGCCGCAGCTCACTGATCCCGGCTACGTCTCATCCGTGATCTGCGACCCGAACTCTGATGGCTGCGTGCCGAAGGACCGGTTCTCGGCGATCGTCCCAAGCTCCCATGCGGCCCTGATCTCGGTTCGTCTGCGGCCTGGCCTGAGCGAGTCCGAGCGTCGCGAGGCGATCTCTCTCTTCCGGGACGCCGTCGCCGACCCGAGGTTCCAACTCGAGAAGGGGCCGTCCGGCACCCAGCCGAGCTACCTGGTCAGCGGCGCACCGGTTGTCTTCGAGGGGCTGGCGCAGGAGCTCTCCACCCAGATCTTCATCCTCCTCGCCGGCGCCCTGGCCGTCATGCTCATCACGCTCGCGGCAGTCTTCCGGGCTCCGCTCAGGCTCCTGCCGCTGGGGATCGCCGTTGGCGCCGCCGGCATCGCGTTCGGCTTCCTGTCGCTTGTCGGGGGCTCGCTGACCATGGCCTCGATCGCCGTGCTGCCGGTGTTGATAGGCCTCTCCGTCGACTACGCGATCCAGTTCCAGGCCCGGTTCGCCGAAGCGATGGAGGCAGGCTCTTCGCCGCCTCGGGCGGCGGTGGAGGCAGCGGCCAGGGGAGGCCCCGTGATCGCAACTGCCGGCTTGGCCACGGTGGCAGGTTTCACCGTCCTGGTCCTCTCGCCGATCCCGATGGTGCGGGGCTTCGCGCTCCTGCTCGTCCTCGGGCTCGTGATCGCCTTCGTCCTCGCGCTCACCGTCGGCCTCTCCGCCCTCTCGCTGCTGAAGCCGTCCGCAAGCAAGCCCACCCTGGCGGGCCGGCGGGCGTGGAGTCGACCGTTGACCCCGGTGGCTCGGCTGGGCGGTGCGGTCCGTGAAGTGGGCGGACGGGCGCTCGCCATCTCGATCGCGGCTCCGGGAAGGGTGCTGGCGGTGGCCGCCCTGGTGGCCATCATCGGCTGGGGGGTGGGGACCCGGATCCCGGTGATCTCCGACATCCGTCAGCTCGTGCCCAGCGACCTGCCGGCGCTTGAGAACGTTGACGAGCTCGAGCAGGCCACGGGTGTCTCGGGACTCACATACGTCTCCGTGACCGCCCCCGACCTCACCGATCCGGCCGTGATCTCATGGATGCACGACTACGAGCAGCGCGTGCTTGCGCGCCACGGCTTCCACGGGCGGAATTCCTCATGCAGGGACGCGGGCACCGAGATCTGTCCTGAGATCTCGCTTCCCGATTTCCTCTACGCCGGCGAGCAGGGGGCCCCGAGCCGGCAGCGGATCAAGGCCAGCTTGAGCCTGCTTCCCGAGTACGTCGCCCAAGCGCTCGTGACCACGGACCCCGATACCGGCCAGCCCGGGAACACCGGTGTGATCGCATTCGGGATCAAGGTGATGCCGTTCGACCAGCAGAAGGACCTGATCGACGACATCCGCGCTCAGGTCGATCCACCCGGGACCGGAAACGATCCCCCGGCGGGTGTGCATGCCCAGGTCCTGGGCCTTCCGGTGCTGGCGGCTGACGCAAACTCGGCGCTCTCCGGGAGCCGCTACCTGGTCACGGTCGTCAGCCTGGTGGCCGTTGCGCTTCTGCTCGCGGTCGTCTACCGGTCAGCCCGCAGGTCCCTGGTCCCGCTGATTCCCATCCTGTTGGCCACCGGCTGGTCCTCTCTGGTGCTCTGGGTCGCCGGCGTCCCGCTCAACCCCATGTCGGCGACGCTCGGTGCACTGGTGGTGGCAATCGCCACCGAGTTCAGCGTCCTTCTGTCAGCCCGCTACCACGAGGAGCGACGGCGAGGGGGCACCGTCGGAGAAGCCCTTCGTCGCGCCTATGCACGGACCGGGATGGCGGTGCTGGCGTCGGGAATCACGGCGATCGCCGGGTTCGCGGTGCTGGTGCTCACGGACATCCGGATGCTTCGCGACTTCGGGCTGGTGACCGTCTTCGACCTGGGCGTCGCCCTGGCCGGCGTGCTGCTGGTGCTGCCCGCCGCCCTGGTCTGGGCCGAGGGAGGATTCGAGCCGCTGGCTGCTCTGGTGGCGAGGTTGCGCCGCCGAGGGCGACCGGCGCCGGCCGATGTCCGGTGAGCACCCCTAAGCCGCAAGGGGGACGCCCGGGGCGGCGCTACTCGACCTTCGTCGGGATCGCCTTCCTGGTTCTGATCGGCGTCGCCACCCTGAACACGATCCGCACCCAAAGCGCCGGGACCCTCGGCACTGGCGATGACGAGCGGGGCATGGCGCTGCCGGAATTCGCCGTTCCGGATGCCCGCACGGGCCCACTCGATCGCGACGCCAACGTCTATCAGGATGACTGCTCCACGTCGGAGAATCCCTGCCCCGCCGACGCGCGGCGCGACCCCGCCTGCGAGATCCAGGCGCGGGGAGCGATCCGCGTCTGCGATCTCTTCGACCGTCCGCTGGTGATCTCGTTCTGGTTCACCGGCGGCGCCGACTGCCTGCCGACCCAGGACATCGTGGACCAGGTCGCCTCGCGCTACCGTGGTCGCGTCAACTTCCTCTCCATCGACATCCGCGACGATCCGGCTGACGTGCGCCGGATAGTCGAGGAGCGGGGCTGGTGGATCCCGGTCGGCTACGACCGGGACGGCGCCATCAGCGACCTCTACCTGGTCGGTGGTTGCCCGACCGTGGCCTTTGCCTACCCGGGCGGGATCCTGGACTTCGCGAGGGTGGGCACCGGGGAGCTCTCGGAGCCGCAGCTCACCGCGGATGTCCAGCGCCTGCTCCGCCAGTCTGAGCGCCGGGCACACGAGGAGCGCTGATGGGCGCGGACGCCGAGCCTCAGGGAGGCTTCGTGGCGCCGGAGCTACGCGATGAGTTTCCGGGCCTTGGCCTCCGCTACCTGGTGATCGAGCATGGCTCGGGCCGGGCTCCGCGACAGGTGAAGAAGCGCCTCGCGGAGCTCTCGAACCGGTTCTCGGGCCCGCAGGCGATCAACCTTCGCCACAAGTCCGTCCCCTGGGCCTACCGCGTCTTCTTTCGCCACATCGGGCTCGACCCCGACGAGCAGCCGACGCCCGTGGAGGCAATCGCGCTGGAGCGCATGAAACGCGGCGGCTTCATCAGCAGGAGCCTGCTCGACGATGCGCTGACGATCGCGATCATCGAGTCGGGAGTGGCCCTGCGCGCCTTCGACGCCGAGCGGGTGGAGGGTCGCCTGGGGATCCGGCCCACGGAGCCGGGAGAGGGCCTCGAGGGACGTCCCGGCACACTTCCTGCGGGAACCCTGGTGATCGCCGACCAGGCCAGGCCCCTCGGCCTGCTGTTCGGGGCCACGGCGAGCGGCCGCGGCGTCACGCCGCGCACGAAGAGCATGATCCTCGTGGGCCTCCAGGTGAAGGGCGTGCCGGAGATCGCCGTTCAGGAGGCGATCTGGCTGGCCGTGGACGTGATACGAGCGTAGTCCTGCAGGGATACAATGACGGCGACCCAGATCCCGCGAACGGAGGCCCTCGTGCCTGAGCAAGTGCTGGAGACTGAGGCGGGCGATTCGTCGCTTCGGGCGATGGATGCCCTGGAAGCGACGTTCCGCGTCGCGCAGGTCGGGTCGGTCGCGGAGCGGCGGGCCCGCCAGGACCTTCGCCAGCAGATCGCCACGCTCGAGAAGCGGCTCGGCGAGCTCTTCGCGTCCGCGTTCCCGCGCCAGGGGATCGAGTGGACGGTTGGCGCAGTCGGCGGTCCTCGCGTCCTCGGCGTCGCCGAGTTGGAGCGAGTGCGCGACGCGCTGGCCGCCAGGCTTCACGAGGCGAGGGTCGAGCTGGAGCGGCGGGGCGAGATCGAGGAGCAGAATCGCACCCTGGTCGAGGCGATGATCGCGGAGCCCCAGCGCTACCGGTGGGTCCGCGTGTCCAACGAGGACGTCGGCGAGCAGGGCTGCCGGCACTGGCATTCGCGGCCTCGCTGGGGCATCCTCGGGATGCTGCTGGGCTGGTGGCGCGTCAAGCTCTCCTCCGGCTGTCCGTTATCCGGGGGGCTCCGGCCCCCTGATGAGTCGTAAGCGCCGCAAGCGCCGTCCGCGCCCCGCCCCTGCGAAGCCGCCGGGGGTAAAGCCGGCTGCCGCGAAGGCGCCTGCGCCACCGCGCCGGCGCCCGGCGCCGGACCTCGACGACCGCCCGCCCGCCCCCTGGGGTTCGTTCCCGCTCGTCGAACTCGTCGTCTTGGTGGCGCTCGTAATGTTGGTTGCCGGGTTCGTCATACAGGGGACGCGGGGGACGACGATGATCGGGGTCGGCCTGGCGCTAGGCGCGCTGGCTGGGGTGGAGCTTTCGATCAGAGAGCATTTCGCCGGCTACCGCTCGCACACCCTCGTGCTGTCGGGCGCGCTCGGTGTAGCCGTGCTCGTGGCACTGGCGTTTCTGGCCCCGTCGGTGTGGCTCCCGGCGGCGCTCGCCGCGGCGCTTGCGACCTTCGCGCTCGCCGCCTGGGCGCTCACCCGGGCCTTCCAGCGCCGTTCCGGGCAGGCCTTCAAGCTGCGCTGAGCATCACTCCGCCGGAAGCCTCGGCTTCGCCTACCAGGGAGCCGAAGGCGACCGGTCATCCGGCGAAGCCGGATGCGGCGGGCTAGGGTCCCAGCCTGACCCGGCAGGCCCTAACGCTGACGGGTTGCCTTGGCCGCGAGCTCGGTGGCCAGCACGATGCGCTGGCGCTCGGTCAGCCGGCCCAGCTGGCGGTTCTCGTTCAAGGCCAGAGAGGAGAGGAACTTACGGGCGCGGGCGCGGCCCCAGCGGCGTTGGCTCCGCAGAAGCTCGCCCACGGTCATCGTCTCGACCTCCCAGGGACAAGTCCGAACGACCTCGATCACGTCGGCGTGTCCGGCCAGGATGGCGCGCTTGAGCGAAGCCCTGGCGAGCCTGACGCGGTTGGCGTGGGCGAGGGCCTCCATGTGTTGTGGCGCAGAAACAAGCGTTGAGGCAGCTGACATCGTCACTCCTTCCTCCGAGCGTTCGAGGACATACAACGGGCGCTCCCCCCAGCCAAATGACGAGGCTGGATTAGACGGAACGAAACACCTAATTCCGCTCCGGTCGCCTCCTGCCCCGAGGCGCATCCGGCGTGCGCGGCAACCTAGCAGCGCCGGTGTGCACGTCAACTCCCGCCCCCGTCAGAACCCGCCAACTCGTTCGCTAAGAGCAATCTTTTCTTGCTCGCCGGCGGCTTGTCCGAAATTGGACAAGAAGAAACTACCCATTACGGGGGAGGAAATCGACATCACTCCGCCGACATCCTCCGCTTCGCGTCCCAGCATCACGCCGCCGGAAGCCTCGGCTTCGCCTACCAGGGAGCCGAAGGCGATCGGTCATCCGGCGAAGCCGGATGCCGCGGGCTAGGGCCCCAGCCTCACCCGGCAGGTCCACACGCAGCTACCGCGACTTCGTCGCTAGCCCGAGCGGGGCAGGTCCGGGAAGTCCTGGATCACCTTCGCGAAGATCTCGAGGGCCCGGTCGAGGTGGTCGCGTTGGTGAGTCGCCATCAGGCTGGTGCGAAGGAGAGCGCCGCCCGGCGGGACGGCCGGATACAGGGCGACGTTGGTGTAGATGCCGGCCTCGAACAGAGCCTTCCAGAGCAGCACCGCCTGCCAGTCCTCGCCGACCAGGACCGGAACGACCGGGGTGATCGCCGCCGACCCGTCTGGGAGCCGGCCGGGCTCGACCACCACCAGCCCCAGCTCGCCGAGGCCACGGCGAAGGTAGGCGGCGTTGTCGAGCAGCCGAGCGAACAGCGGGCGCCCCTCGCGGCGGCAGATGCGGATCGCTTCCAGGGCGGCCCCCAGTGAGGCCGGAACCGCCGCTGCGGTGAACACGAACGCCCGGGCGGAGATGCGCAGGTACTCGATCACCTCCGCGGGACCGGCCACGAATCCGCCGCAGGAGGCGAGGCTCTTGGAGAAGGTGCCCATCCGCAGGTCCACGCGGTCCTCGAGCCCGAAGAGCTCGCAGACCCCGGCGCCACGCTCGCCCAGGACGCCCACGGCGTGCGCCTCGTCCACCATCAGCCGGGCGCCGTGGCGCTCGCAGCGCTCGACGATGTCGGGCAGCGGGCAGATGTCCCCCTCCATCGAGAACACCCCGTCCACCACCACGAGCGCACCGCCCGCATCGGCGTTGGCGCGCTCGAGCATCTTCTCGAGCTTGTCCATCTGGTTGTGCCGGAAGGGACGCAGCTTCGCGCCCGACAGTCGGCAGCCGTCGAGGATCGAGGCGTGGTCCCCCGAGTCGCAGATCACCGTGTCGCCGGGCTCGAGAATCGTCCCGATCGTGCCCAGGTTGGCCTGATAGCCCGTGGTGAAGACGATCGCGTCCTCGGTCCCCATCCACTCGGCGATCTCCCTTTCGAGCTCCACGTGCAGCGGGATCGTCCCGTTCAGCAGCCGCGAGCCGGTGAGCGCGGTGCCGTAGTGGTCGAGCGCCTCACGAGCCGCCCCCTTGACCCTGCGATCGCCGGTCAAGCCCAGGTAGTTGTTGGAGCCGAGCATGATCGTCTCGCGCCCCTCCATCTCCACGAGCGGCCCCGCCTCGGAGGTCAGGAGGCGGAAGTAGGGGAGCAGATCGGCCTCCTTGGCGGCCTCCAGCTGCTCCTTTCGGTCATGGCTGCGTGCCTTCGCGAATACGTCGGCGGGCGCCCGAGCCGTCTCGCTCATGGATCAGAGTCTCCCATGCCCGTCCCATAGAGTGCGCTCGAATGGCCGCGCTCGAAGTCCGCCCCGTGCAAGGCCGCCGCGACCTGAACGCCTTCATCAAGCTGCCCTTCCGGCTGCACCGCGGCACCCCCTGGGTACCGCCCCTGATCACGGAACGGCGCCGGTTCCTCGACCGCGGCAAGAACCCGTTCTTCGAACACGCCGACGCCGAGTATTTCCTGGCCGAGCGCGACGGTCAGACGGTCGGCCGGATCACGGCTCAGGTCGACGAGCGGTGGACCCGGTTTCAGGGTGGCAACGACGGCATGTTCGGCTTCTTCGAGTCGGAGAACGACCCCGAGGTGGCTCGCGCTCTGGTCCAGGCCGCGACCGAATGGCTGCGGGCCCGGGGGCGCGATCGGATGCTCGGGCCGATGGACTTCACGACCAACGACGAATGCGGCCTGCTGGTCGAGGGCCACGAGCTCGAGCCGATGATCCTCGAGCCCTGGCACCCGCCCTTCTACACGGAGCTGCTGGAGGGACTTGGGGCGCGGAAGGCGATGGACCTGTTGATCTGGCGCTTGGCGATGGGGGAGCTGGAGCGGGGCGATGAGTTCCACGATCTCATCCACCAGGCGGCGGCCAAGGCGGCCGAGCAGGGCGTGGTCATCAGGGAGATGAGAAAGCGCGACCTGGACGCCGAGATCGGCCGCTTCATGGACGTCTACAACGACGCCTGGGGGGACAACTGGGGCTTCGTGCCGATCACCGAGGAGGAGGTGCGCTTTCAGGCCAAGAACCTGAAGCCGATCCTGGACCCCAACTGGGCCATGATCGCCGAGCGCGACGGCGAAGTCGTGGGCGCAGCGTTGACGCTGCCCGACGTCAACCAGGTGCTCGTTCGCATGAATGGCCGGTTGCTGCCGCTTGGCTGGTGGCGCTTCCTCACCGGCAGGGGGGACATCGACCGCGTTCGCGTCCTGGCGCTCGGGGTCAAGCCCCGCTTCCAGCACCTGGGCGTCGCCGCCGCGCTGTATGTGCGGCACCTCGAGGTGGCGCCTCAAGTCGGCCAGATCTGGGGCGATATGGGTTGGATCCTCGAGGTCAACGAGCCGATGAACCGCGCCATGGAGGGCATGGGCGGCGAAGTGGTGAAGCGCTACCGGCTGTACGAGTTGCCGCTCTCCGCCCAGTGATCGCCAGAGCTTTCGCAAAGAGCGTGAACGCGGCGGGAGCCGCCCCATGGCCCGGCCCCGTTGGCGGCGGGGCCCGCCGATAGACTGGCGGCCATGCCGGAGCAAGTCGTGCTCGAGGCCGAGGCGGTCGAGGAACCTTCAGCTGGCGAGGCCGAGGCGGTCGAGGAACCGTCCCGCCTCCCGCAGCGATCCCCCCGCACGGACGTCGAAGCCTGGCGCGGTGAGGTGAGGGCCGCTGCGATCGCGGCCGCCGGTGGCCTGGTCGCAGGCGCTGCCACGGTCGCTGCGGTGCGCGCCGTTCGCTCGGGCCCGGCTCCGCGCCGTCAGCGTTCGCGCCGGCTGCTTCGCCGGCGGCAGGATCCGCCCAGGATCATCGCCAGCCGGTCCTTCATGGTCGACGTCCACATCCTCGGCGAAAGATAGGCCCGTGGCCGCCGGTGCGCGTCCGGCGTCCGCCGGCGCCTGCCTGGAGGTCGAGGTGCGTCCCCCGTGGCCCTACCGGCTCCCGACTAGCGAGAGGGACGCCGTGATGCGCGTCCGCCGCGGGGTCGTCACGCGTCTGCTCCACGTCGAGGGCGTTCCGGTCGTCGTGCGTGCCGCCCAGCGTCGCGACGGGCGCGTGCGGTTGCGGGCGGAGGGCGAGGGGGCCGAGTGCCGGCGGGTGGCGATCGAGCGCATGCGCTTCGCGCTCGGCGTCGACGACGACTACCGCCCGCTCTATGAGCGCTTCCGCTCGGATGCCCTGCTTGCCGGGGCGATCCGCCGCCGTCCCTGGCACCGGCCCCGCCGCCGTCCCTGGGCGTGGGAGGCGCTGGCGTGGGCGGTCACCAAGCAGCTGATCGAGTCCTCGCGCGCGGCTCGGATCCAGCGGCGCATGGTGTTTCGATGGGGGTTGGAAGCACCCGGGCCGGACGGTGCGGAGCTCCGAGATGTACCCACGCCCGAGCTGATCGCCCGCTGCGCCCCGGCCGAGCTCGCCGCGCTGGACCTGGCGCCGGCCCGGGCGCTGGCCCTGATCCGCGCTGCGCGGGAGGTCGCCCAGGGCCGGGTGGATCCCGCCGACCCCGCGGGCGATCGCCGGCTGCTGGCGATCAGCGAGATCGGACCCTGGACGGTCCAATGCCTGGGGTTTTACGGGCGCGGCGAGGCCGACTCACTGCCGGCGGGAGACCTCGACTTCATCAAGCTAGTGGGGCGACTTGCGGGGCTTGGCCGCCGCGCCACCGTGGACGAGGTGGAGGAGTTCTTCGCACCGTACGCGCCCTATCGCGGCCTTGCCGGCTCCCTGATCCTCGCTGCGCACCACAAGGCGGTCGCCGCCGGACCGCCGCTTCGACGCGCAGCCTGACCCAGTGCGGCTTCCAAGGTCAGTCCGGAATCTGGCCGGGCAGAAGCTCGTTGGTCAGCACGTCGCCGGTGCTCGGCAGCGCTTCGATCAAGCCGTGGTCGGCGAAGAACTGCGCGAACCGCTGCCATTGCGTCGGGTCCATGTAGCCATAGGGCCGCCCGCCGCGCTTCGGCAACAGGAGGGGGAGCGTCTTTCGCACCTCGGCGGCCGTGAACCGGGCGTTGAGACCCTTGCCGGCGTCGAGCACCGTCTCGGTCGCCGCCGCCGGATTGGCGACGGCCGCCTTCGTCCCTCGTTCGAGCGCCGCGATGAAGAGCCGGACGTTCTGCTTTTCGTCATCGAGGCTGTCCGAGTTCGCGACCAGGACGAGCTCGTCGTAGGTCGGAATGCCCAGCCTGTCGACGGGAATCACGGTCGGCTGCTTGCCGCGTAGCCTCAGATCGACGCCCTCGATGTTGAGAAAGCCGCCGAGCATCGCGTCGGCACGCCCGGAGAGGATCGCTGGCAGGAGTCCCTGCTGCACGTTGACCACGTCCACGTCGTCCGGGCTCAGGCCGGACCGCTCCAGGATCGTGCGCAGATAGGCCTCCTGGTACGGGATGCCGGCCGTCGCGATTGTCTTACCGCGTAGGTCTTTGACCTTGTCTATCCCCGAGCCCTGGAGCCAGATCAGGGAGGTCAGCGGCGTGTCCACCATGGCGGCGACGGCCTTCACCGGCAGCCCCTGGTCGCGCGCGAGCAGCACCTCCGGCTCATAGGAGATCGCGAGGTCCACCCGGCCGGCGGCGACCTCCTTGATCGGTGCCGAGGGATCGGATGGGACCTGCGGGCGGACGTCGAGGCCGGCGTCGCGGAAATACCCTCGCTCGATCGCCGTGTAGAGGCCCGCGTGGTCGGCGTTGACGTAGAAGTCGAGCGCGACGTCGAACGGTTGCGGATTACCCGGTGTTACGTCCTCCGACTTCTCGCCGCAGCCGGTGGCCAGGGACGCGGCGGCGAGCATCAGTGCCGTCGCGAGCAGCTTCGTGCGTGGCTTCCTCAACTCTCCTCCTCCGGTGGCGTGCTCAATTCCGGGGCCCGTTCGGGCCCCACCAGGCGATCCTTCGCTCCAGCGCCGCCAGCATTGCGAACAGCGTGACGGCGATGGCCGACAGCACGGCCACGGCGGCGAATGTCCGGTCCGTCTGTAGCTGGGCGGAGGCCTGCTGGATCAGATGCCCGAGGCCCGAGCTGGAGCCGGCCCACTCTCCGAACACGGCGCCGATCACCGCGATCGCGATCGCGATCTTGGCGCCGCTGAACAGATAGGGGAGGGCGGTGGGCGCCTCGATCCTGCGAAGGATCTGCCAGCGGCTGGCGTCGAGGGTGCGCATCATCTTGACCAGATCGGAATCCACGGCGCCGAGCCCGTCCAGGGTGTTGACGGTGACCGGAAAGAAGCAGATCAGGGCGATGATCACCAGCTTCGGGCCGATTCCGAATCCAAGCCAGACGACCAGGATCGGGGCGAGGACGACGATCGGCACCGTCTGGGAGGCGACGAGCAGGGGGTAGAAGGCGCGTCGAAGGGTGGGCGAGAGGTGCAGGACGACGGCAAAGCCGACCCCCGCGGCCACGGCGAGCGCGAAGCCCGCCAGGACCTCCTGGAGCGTGACCCACGCGTTCTCGGCCAGGAGGTCCCTGTCCTGCCAGAGCGCCTGGGCTATCTCGCTCGGGGCGGGAACCAGGAAGGGTTCGAGCTTGAGCGCTTCGGCGATCACGTCCAGGCGCGCCGCCAACTCCCAGGCGCCCAGCAGGGCGGCGATGATCGCCAGCGGCGGCAGCCAGCGCTTCATCGCGCTCCGTCGCTCAAGGCCGCGAGCGCGCGCTCGCGCGCCGATGTGAACCCCTGAGAGGTGACGGCGTCCAGACGGGGCACGGCTCGGGGCCGAGGGGCTGTCAGCTCGGTCAAGGCGACCGCGGGCCGAGCGGAGAGCACCACCACGCGGTCGGACAGATAGAGCGCCTCCTCGACGTCGTGGGTGACCAGGATCGCGGTCCTGGCCTCCGCGGCAAGAGCCTTCGCCAGCCATTCCTGCATCTCCGCGCGGGTGATCGCGTCCAGGGATGCGAACGGCTCGTCGAGCAGCAGCACGGGCTTGCCGGCGAGCAGGGTGCGCAGGAACGCGATCCGCTGCCGCATGCCCCCGGAGAGCGCGGCGGGGCGCGAGCCCTCGAAGCCCGCCAGCCCGAAGCGCTCGAACAGAGGGTGTGCGAGCCGGCGTGCCTCGGCTCGTGAGGCGCCCCGGTTTCGCAACGCCAGCGCCGCGTTGTCGATCGCCGCCAGCCAAGGCAGCAGGAGATCGCGCTGAGGCATGTACGCGCAGCAGCCCAGGCGCGCAGCCGGCGAGTCGGCGCCCTCGACCGCGATCGTGCCCGCCTGGGTGTCGAGGAGGCCCCCGACCAGCTCCAGCAAGGTCGACTTCCCGCACCCGGAGGGGCCCACGATCCCAACCACCTCGCCCTGGCTCAGGTCCAGGTCCAAGCGCTCGATCACGCGAAGCGCCCCGAAGGCATGGGACAAGCCCTTGATCTGGAGCGCGGCGCCCGACACGGCCGGAGCCGCCCCCTTGGCACCCAGCATCACCTCTCGACGGCGTACCGCCGAGTTGGAGGCCCTATCGGTGGGGTGAGGCTCCCCTGCGGGAGCCTCGAAGGTGGTCCGCATGCTCCCTCCGCGCGCATTACCGCGACAGGTTCCGAGGGTCGGCGCCGGGGGTCGATTGTCTGGGACGCCATCTCAGCCCGCTCACCCGCGAGCTCCCCTGATGTCTTGCCGATGAAGTCTAGACCTGCTCGGCGAGCGGCGTACCGCCCGCGACCACGTTCACGAAGTTCTCAAGGTGCCGGGTGGTCCAGCACTCGAACGCGGCTGTGCAGTGGCGTTCGTACGCGGCCATCACCGAGTCGCCGTAGTTCCAGTAGAGGCGCGGCTCGGGGTTGAGCCAGAAGGTTCGCCCGGCGCGCTCGCAGAGCCGGGCGAAGACCTCGGCGTGCGGCTCACGACCGTTGGTGCGGCCGTCGCCGAGCACGATCACCGTGGAGCGCGGGCCGAGGTCGTCGATGATCAGCTCCAAAAATTCGAGCCACACGCGCCCGTAGTCGGTGTAGCCGGAGACGTCCGCGACGCCGCCCTCGCGGCTGATCCGGTCCGAGATCGTGCGGAAGTCGCGCTCGCGCTCGAACACGTCCGTGACCTCTGAGATCCGCTCGATGAACACGAAGCTGCGGAGCTTGCGGAATGAGTCGTGCAGGGCATGGAGCACGGAGAGGAAGAAGACGCTCGCCGAGGTGACGGAGGTGGAGACGTCGCAGAGCACGTAGATCTCCGGACGCCGTGGATGCCGCGCCCGGTACTTCAGCCGCAGTGGCACTCCGCCTGTCTCCAGTGAGGCGCGCATGGTGCGGCGCATGTCCACCGCGGCGGCGCGACGGCGGCCGCGGTGCTCGTGGCCGAGCGTCGCGAGACGTCGCTTGAGCTGCGTGACCGCCCGATGCACGGCGGCGAGGTCTTGTGCCGGGCTGGTGGGCAGCGCTCGGTCGAGCTCGGCGAGAGGGCGCGAGGGCGGCAGCTTCTCGGTGCGCTCGATCAACGCCCGTTCAAGCTCGCGGCGCAGGTGGCGCTCGAAGCGATTGATCTGCTCGCGGTCGAGTGACGGCTCCTCTCCTTCGGGCCTACCCCCCTGTGCCTGGAGCCCGAGGCTGCGACGAATGCGCTGCACGTCGACCCCGATCACGCCCGAGCCCTCGCCGGGCCGGCCGAAGGCGGAGATCGCCAGCCGCGCCAGGTCACGCATCTCGCCGTCGTTGCCCTCCGCGATCGCCTGACGGACCGCCTCGCGCAGCTCGTCCAGCTCGAGGCGCTCGCTTCCCTCGTAGCGACGACCTTCACCCACGTTCCGCTGGAGCGCCTCCTGCTCCGCAGCGCGGAAGAAGAAACGGTCGAACAAGAGCTCGAAGACGCGGCGATCCTCCTGGGACTTGGCGACCGTGGAGGCCAGGGCCTCACGGAAGTCGTCCTCCCGTTCCCACGGCACGGTGTCGAGCGCGGCGAACGCGTCGAGGATCTCGGAGGTGCCGACTGCCAGGCCCTCGCGGCGCAGCTCGTCGCAGAAGGCTACGACTCGCGGGGCGAGACCGGGGGGCAGGCTCTCAGCCGGCGGCTTCGACATCGAGTGGGGTCCCACCAAGCTTCACGCCCACGCGCTCGGCGACCAGGTCCATGTCGGTTCGGTGCTTGACGATGATGCTCATCGTGCGCTCGAATACCGCGCTGTCCAGATCGTCGGCGCCGAGCAGGAGCAGCGCACGCGCCCAGTCGATCGACTCGGCGATCGAGGGGGGCTTCTTGAGGTCGAGCTGGCGGACCATATGGATCACCTCCACCAGGCGCCGCGCGAGCCGCTCGTCGATCTCGGGCGAGTGCAGCCGAACGATCTCCATCTCACGCTCCATCTCCGGGTAGTCGAGCCACAGGTACAGGCAGCGACGCTTGAGCGCCTCGGTCAGCTCGCGCGAGTTGTTCGAGGTCAACACGACGATCGGATGGGTGCGCGCCTCGATCACGCCCAGCTCCGGAATGGAGATCTGGAAGTCCGACAGGACCTCGAGCAGCATGGCCTCGAACTCCTGGTCCGTCTTGTCGATCTCGTCGATCAGCAGCAC
>DATMZR010000033.1 GCA_035573435.1 Solirubrobacterales bacterium | reverse complement strand
TCCTCCGCCTGTCGATCCTCCGCCTGTCGATCCTCCGCCTGTCGATCCTCCGCCTGTCGATCCTCCGCCTGTCGATCCTCCGCCTGCTGAGGAGCCTCCGCCGGCCGAAGAGCCTCCCCCTGCCGAGGAGCCCCCGGCCACCGGCAACGAGGAGCAGCCGCCCGCCGAGGACCCGGTGGCAGAGGAACCCACGCTGGTGGAAGAGCCCCTGCCGGTGGACGGGCCGCTCGTGGAAGAGCCGCCGGTCGACTCAGGCGTCCTTTAGCCCGCCGAGCACCTCCGGGCCCCGACCTGACTTAGGCCGCGAGGCCGATCACCTTCAGCCGCCGCGATAGGCACTCGGCGGCGAAGGCGTGGGTTTCGTCCCGCGAGTAGCCGAAGAGGTCCCAGTCGTCCTCTTCCGCCCAGGGCGGGTCGAGCACGGAATCGGCGATCGGCAGCGCCTCGGCCATCATCCGCTGGATCGCCTCGCGGTAGCGGTCGTCCGCATTAGCCATGTCGGTGAGGAAGCGGACTCCGAACGCGATGTGCCGGTGCTCGTCGCGGGCCACGTTCTGGAAACCCTTGACGAAGCCCGGCAGCGTGTTCTGGTCCTCGTTGTACTCGATGATGAAGTGCTGTCCTGTGAGGGCCAGGGCCCCCTCGATGATCATGTGGTAGAGCGTGATCGCTTCGACCAGGAGCTCGGTGTTCTCCGGCTCCGCCGCCAGACGGTCGACGCGGCCCTTCAGCATCCCGTCGAACAGCTCCCCGAACGCCGGGTTCAGGTGCTGCTCGGTGGTCCGCAGCCGCCCGGCGAGGTCGTCGGCGCCCTCGAGGACACCGACCTCCTCGTAGAAGCGGTTGAAGAAGCGGACGTGGCGGGCCTCGTCGGCGATCTGGGTGGAGAGGAAGATCCGCTGCTCCTCCGTGGGAGCGGCCCGCATGATCGGCCCCAGCTCGTCGGTGACGCGCTGCTCGCCGATGAAGAAGGCGGAGAGCCCGTACATGCGCTGGAAGCGCTCCTCGGGCTCGATCCGCTCGTGCCAGTCGATGCGGTCGCGGCTGAAGTCGAGGTCCTGGGTCGCCCACTGCTGCCTCTCCCACAGCTCGTAGAGCTGCGTGTAGTCGAGGAGCTTGGCCTGGCCGCGGCTGGCCGACTCCTGAAGGGCCGGATCGGAGGTCTCCATGAAGCCCTCCTGGTCGGCGATCGCGCTCAGCGACCGGGCGGCCTTGATCTGGGCGCTCGCCTCGGCGCCCTTGCCGTCGGTGCTCGCCTCTGCCGTCTTTCCCTCGGTACGCGCTTCCACTTGTCCGACTCCTCTCCTTGCCTTTGCCGGACAGCCTACCCGGAGAACTGGCCAGACAGCCAGCTTGTTGCAGATCCGCTTTTATCGGCCCCGAACCCCCGAGCTAGTGACATAATGAACGAGGTCAGACAGGGGGAACCCGAGATGGGGAGGCAGGGATGACCAGGGAGACTCAGGCTAGGAGCTACGCCGCCGGCCTACTTCGCTACGACGCCGAGCGCCGTCGCGTGTGGGTTTGCGGGCAACGCCTGCACCACGGACTGACCGGCGCGCTGCTGACGGCCGCCGGCTTCGCGCTGATGGCGCACGACTGGCGCGATCGCTCGACCTGGTTCAGGGTCGGTTCCTGAGCGTGCCGGCCGCCAGGCCGTTGTGAGAGCCACCCGGCCCTAGGCCGTGTGGCTCTCGCCTGGGGCGAGAATCACGACCTTGGAGCTGGTCTTCGACTCGACCTCCTGCTTGAACGCCTCCGGGTCGGCCTCGATCGGCGGGAAGGTGTCGTAGTGCATGGGGATCACCGTGGGCGCGCCGATCAGCTCGGCGGCGACCGCGGCGTCGTAGCGATCCATCGTGTAGTGGCCGCCGATCGGGATCAGAGCCACGTCCACCGGCGTGCGCTCGGCGATCAGCTTCATGTCCCCGAACAGGCAGGTGTCGCCGGTGTGGTAGACGGTCTTGCCGCCCAGCTCGACCACCAGCCCCGCCGCCTGGCCCACCGGGACACCCGTGGTGGCGCTGAACGGCGAATCCCCAGACCCGGGAAGCGTGTTCGTGTGGAAGGCCTGAACGAGCTTCACCCACCCCCAGTCGAACCGCGCCGTACCGCCGAGATTGAGGTCGTGGACCTCCTCGACGCCGTGCTCGGCAAGCCAGTTGGCGACCTCGACGATCGCCACGCAGGGCGCGCCCGACGCCTTGGCCAGGGCAACGGCGTCGGCCATATGGTCGGCGTGGCCGTGGGTGACGAGCACTTCCGTCGCCTCCAGCTCCCCCACGCTCACCGGAGCCGAGGGGTTGTTGGGGGAAAGGAACGGGTCGATGAAGACCCGGGCGTCGCCCTCGGAGAGCTCGAAGCACGCGTGGCCAAGGAATCGGATCTCCATCTGGTTCAGTCCTCCTGGTTCGTTTCGTCCGGTTGATTCAGCTCCTCGGCCAGCGCCCAGCCGACGGCGACGCCGACCATCATGCCCATCCGCGCCTCCTCGGCGAGCAGGGTGCGGACCGCGGTCAGCCGCTCCTCCTCGCCGTCTACGGCGGCCGCCTTGCGAAGCTCGCCTTCGTGCACCTCGGCGAGCCAGCCGCCGGCCTCAAGCGCCTGGGCGAGCACCCGCTGCAGCTTCGGGGCCGCCGCGGTGACCACCGACTCCGCCTCGCGAAAGCGCTCCCGCTCGGTCAGGGCCTCGATCGCCGCGTCGAGCTCCTCGTCGCTGTAGACGCG
Organism: Solirubrobacterales bacterium; assembly: GCA_035573435.1. GTDB lineage: Bacteria > Actinomycetota > Thermoleophilia > Solirubrobacterales > 70-9 > AC-56. The sequence continues at coordinate 1,204 of DATMZR010000033.1, read as the reverse complement.
CGGCACCCGCCCAAGATATAGCCCCGCCGCCCGCACCCCACCCGCGACTGGCGATCCCACCCGCGACTGGCGATCCCACCCGCTTCTGGCGACTTTATGGCGCTATGCGCCACAAACTCGCCAACGCCGAGGTTTCGGCGGAGTTACTCCGGCTTGCGGCGTTCCCACATCTCGAGCGCGCAGATCGGCTCATAGCCCAGCCGCTCATACACGGGGTAGCCGAGCTTGGTCGCCTGCAGGCTCGAGGTCTGCAGCCCGCGCTCGCGCGCCTCGGCGAGCGCCGCGTGCAGGAGGCGGCCGGCGAGGCCCTTGCCGCGATGTTCGGAGAGCGTCCCGACCAGGTAGATGCCGCAATCGTCGCCCTCGTCGACGGTGGCGAGCACCGAGGCCAGCTCGCCGTCGACCCGCGCCTGGTAGAGGCGCAGCGCCATATCGCCCGGCAGGGCGGCGAGCGCGGCGCCGAAGGTGGGCTCCTCGAAGCCGTAAGCGTCATCGTTCACCCGGGCCATGTCCGCCGGCGAGGCCTGGTCGTCCCAGTCGAGCTCCCGCGTGTCGGGATCGGGAAGGCCCGCGAGGTCGAGCACCATCGCCGCCGGGGTCGAGTCGAGCCGGTGTCCCGCGGCCTCCAGCAGCGAGGCCGCGTCGCGATCGCCCTCCGGCACCCAGACGGTCCAGGCGCGAACCCCGGCCTGCTCGTGGGCGGTGGCGAGCTCGTCGAGCGCCGCTCCCAGCGACGCGGCGTCGCGGTAGGTGACCGAGTTGACCACCGAGCGGTCCGGGCACGCCGGCACGACCGCCCCCAGGACCCCGTCGCGCTCGAACATGGACGCGCTCTCGGAGCCACTGCCCACGAGCCGCACAAAGGCCGCCAGGCAGCGCCCCTGGAGCTCCATTGCCGCCGCTCGATCCATCAGCGCTTCACGACCAGGGTGACCCCGTCGGAGACGGCCAACATGGCCATGTCCACCCGCTCGTCGACGGCGATCCGCTCGTTCAGCTCGACGACCACCCGGTCGCCCTCGTCGTCGGGGTCCGGCTCCGTGACCCGGCCCCCGCGGAGGACGTTGTCGATCATCGCCAGGCCGCCGGGGCGAAGCAGGCGGAGCGTCTCCTCGTAGTAGTCCAGGTAGCCGACCTTGTCGGCGTCGATGAACGCGAAGTCGAAGGGCTCGTCCGCGGGCATCGCGCGCAGCGTCTCGAGCGC